>JALVQQ010000167.1:0-7626 GCA_027025395.1 Deltaproteobacteria bacterium
GCTGATACCTCTTTCTGCTGCGGCAGGGCTGGTGGCATGGATGACAGGCCCTGCCGGTTGTCAAGGGTTTGCTCCTGTTATGCAATAAATATCAAGAGTCAATGCCTGCCCGGATGTAACCGCGCACATGGCCTCGCGTCAGCCAGAATGCCGGAGGCTTTGCAACCCAGGGAGTTTTTATGGAAGTTTCCTGGTCCTGCATCCCGTTACTCTGCGGGCAGACACAGCAGTAATTGCGCGGGGTTATGGACAATTTACCAGTGGAGATACAAGATGGCTGAAACAATAGATGAGATAACCATCCGGTATGAAGATGAGGACGGCACCCTTGTAGTCAGGGAGGTTGACAAGCAGGTGCTGACACGCGGCGCATGGACCACCATAATGTTTCTGTACCAGGAGCTTGACCGCAAGACCGGTGACTTCGGGCCCATGAAGGTAAGTATCAGGCGCTACAGAAAGACCGGCAACTATTTCAGGCAGCAGAGCAAGTTCAATATTTCCAACAGGAAACAGGCAGAAAAGATCTGTTCCATTCTTTCCGGGTGGCTTGACAGGATGTAACCGGTTGTTCCGCCGGTCCGGGTCAGACAGTGTGACGGCGGCCATTGCCGGGGGATTCCCCCCTCCCGCCCTGCGGTGAGGCGGAATACTTCAAGGAGTGCAATCTTCGTCTGTCCCGTCCGGCTCCCGGGCTGAGGCAGCTTCGAGCAGTTCCCCGGGCATGTTTTTTTTCGCCCTTGCGCCGAGTTCCCGCAGCGCGTGAGCCTTTCGGACAAGGTTTCCCCTGCCGGTTATCAGCCTTTTACGCGTGGTTTCAAAGCTTTCAAGCGCCTTGTGAAGATGTTGGCCGGTCTTTTCAAGAGAGTGGGCAAACAGTACAAACTGATCATGGAGTTTGCCTGCCTCCGTGGCGATTTCAAGGGCATGCCGGTTCTGATATTCATGGCGCCATATATTGTAGATTATCTGCAGGGTGGCCATCAGGGTGGACGGGCCTGCCAGAAGTATCTCCCTGCTGAATGCGTGGTTGAAAAGTTCAGGGTCATGTTCAAGGGCAAGAAGCAGCGCGGGCTCCAGGGGGACAAACATGATTACCATGTCAAGGGAGCGGATACCTGAAAGCCTGTTGTAGTCCTTTTCGCTCAGGGTCCTGATGTGTTTTCTTATGGAGGATATGTGCGCCTTGAGCTGGGCTTGGCGTTCCTTTTCATCCTCCGATGAGTGATACCGTTCGTATGCAACAAGGGAGACCTTGGAGTCAATCACGATATCCTTGCCTTCCGGCAGATGAACGATAATATCCGGCTGGAGACGCCTGCCTTCCTCGTTTGCAAGGCTTACCTGCGCATCGTATTCCCGTCCCTTTTTCAGTCCTGACTCTTCAAGTATTCGCTGCAGCCGGATTTCTCCCCAGTTGCCCCGCGTCTTGCTGTCGCCCTTGAGCGCCCTGGCAAGGTTAAGTGCTTCCCTGCCCAGCCGCTGGTTCATCTCTTTCAGCATGTTTATTTCGGTGCGGAGCGAGGCCCGTTCCCTTGTCTCGGTGTCATAGATATCCTCGATGCGGCCACGGAATTCCCTTAACTGGACACTTAGAGGTTCAAGCAGAGACTCGATGCCCTGGCGGCTGGCCCTGCTGAAGGCTTGCTGTTTTTCCTCAAAAATACGGTTGGCCAGATTCTCAAAATGCAGCGACAGTCTCCTCTCGCTCTCCTGGAGGAGTCCTATCCGTTCTTCGGCATCGCGCAACTGCTGGTTCCGTTCCGCCTCCATGGCGGCAAGGCGCTCACGGAGCGCGGAGCACTCCTGCTCAGCCTTGGCGCACCGGGTTTGCTGATTCTGAAGCTCCCTTTTAAGCGCAAGGTTGCGCAATACTGAGACGGCAAGGGCAGTGCCAAGCATGCCGGTTATCAGGAGGAGGGTCTGCAGGGAGGAAAGGTTTTCCAGCATGGTTTTGTTGTAAAATCGGTAGTGAACCTTGTCCGGTTCTCAGGAAGTAAGGATGCCAGGAGCGGGGAAATGCCGCCATGCGCTACCTGGAAAGCTGCTTTATCAACTGTTCAATTGCAGGCAAATTTCTCTTGTAGCCGGCTTTTGGGGCAAGTGCGGCAAGTGCCCTGATCTGGGCATCCAGAGAAGGGGAATCCGAGCGCGTGATCCAGTTTCCGGGAATCCACCAGTCGCTGTAGTAGCCCAATATTATGCCGGTAATTACGTTTTCGTCCCAGGTTTCAGGCGCGGGATTCCACATGCCCATGATGTGCAGCCCGGGCAGCAGGGGGGTCCAGAAGTTAATGCCGTTCAGGAAATCCATGTAATAGACCCCCACCATTGCATGGTTGTCCCTGGCGCCTGGGGAGACGTAGTTTATAACCATGAAGTAGTTGCCAGGCTGGACTTCGGGTTTGCTGGTGTATATTTCATATGAATCGCCGGAGTCAGCCGAGTCAAGCGAGAAGTAGCCGTTGAAAGTGCTCTGTGAATGCCAGGGTGAGCCGATGGTTCCGTCAGGTTCTATGATATAGAGATCTACATCGGCATCACCCCACTGGCCAGCGGAGTTAAACCAGGCGGCACCGCAGGCAAATTCTCCTTTTACGAGGTGGGTGTGGTCATGGTTGAAGTCGCCGTTTGAGAATTCGAGTTCCCTTGTGAGAAAGAGGGGCCAGCCGTCCGGTGCATCAAGGGCGAAGGAGATTTCCCGGTACCTGTCGAGATCTCCGGACTCGATATTGTCGTCAGAGGGAAGGTAGATTGACAGGCCGTGGGCATCATCAACGGGATTTGCCATGTTTGTAAGGAATCCGGTATATGAGGCGCTGAAAGTACGGTTTGCAATGACTACACCGCTGGTTACAAACTCCGCCAGTTCGGACGCGCTGCTGCCAAGAGCGCCTTCCAGAGTGCCCAGGTTCTGGAGAAATGAGACAAGGTCGATGAAACCTTGCGTTGAAAAATGCTGGGCCTTGTCCCGCGCCAGGATTATTGCCGGCCCCCTGGAGGGCATTGACTCTGTGAGCAGCACGGCGAAGTCTGTGAGGCGCCGGGAAAGTGGTTCGATCAGGGAGGCGTCAACCGCTGACTTGGTGACAGTGATGCCAAGCGCGGTGTAGTAGTCCGCGAAGGTATTTACCATTGATGCCGCAAGGGTTGCGCCATCCATTGCCGGCGAGTCGGCCAGGGCTCTGAGCATGGGAAGATAGGGGTCGCCCTGGGTTGGCTCGGTTGCCTGGGAAAAGACAATATAGTCAGCGGAATTTCTCATCTCGTATGCCACTTCAATCATTCCCATAAGGCAGGCATCGAAGTTGAGCACATCAAGATGAAGGTGCGACTGGCTGATTCCGGCGGCGATCTGGCCGATGTTCATCCGTGTCCGGGATGTATCATCCTGGACGGCCCCCTTGTGGGTGCCGGCCCCTGCCTTCCAGCCGTTTCCGTGGTCCCAGATGGTAAGCGCATAATTGCTTGCGGGCCAGTTTGAGGCGGACCACCTGATGAATTCGGCAAGGGTGCCGGCGGATGCCATGTCAAGGTTGCCGCCTGCGCTTGCGGGGTGGATCGTTCCGTTATGTATGTGCAGGCGCCAGGTCGTGTAATCAGCCAGGTAGCCTGGAAGGCGGAAGGTGTAGATCGGGCTCAGTTCAACCTGGACAATAATATTTATATTGGCTCCCGCAGAAGCCTGGCGCATCTCCTCAATGTCTTCAACCGCCGCGCTGGAGAGATTGTTGTCAGCCGCCATGTAAACCATGAATGTCCACGGTGCGGATGATGCCTTGGAAGTTGCGGGTGTAAAGAGTATGGCGGCTATTGCAAGGAGCAGGCTGAAGGGCTGGAGCTGCCTGATGCCGTGTTTGATGAATGAAAGTTTCTGCATAACAGATATATGATAGGATTGTCCCGGTCCTGTTTCAATATTTTTTGGCAATTAAAGAGTAAAAATTACTCTATCCCCCGCCTCAATGAAGTGCAATTTCAAAATGAAACTGTTTGGTTTTGGTCAAAATCTCATGTATGATAATTTTCAGGCCTTGAAAGCAAAACGATGATATGCGCTGTTGTCTTCCTGCCTGTGAAGAGCCGCAAGTACAGGTTGAGCCCTTGTTTAATAAATGATGTCTTTACTTTTCATTGAGTGATGGCTCCCGTCTATCTGTTGCGGTTTGAAGGTTCGAAGCTTACTGGCGTGTGAGTTGTTTCCTTTTCAGTATATTGTCCAGCCGGTCTTGTAAACGGCCCAAGGTAATTTCCTGCCTGTCTCCAGGCGGGTAGTGGCTGCGTGGGTAGCGGGCGGAGCGTTCAAGGCGCCAGGGGAGATAAAAAGATGATCAAATATTTCAGGGACTACCTCGCCCACCTTACGATTCGTCAGCGCCTGATAATGCTGAACTGTTTTGTGTTCGCCTTCATTCTGGTGCTGTTTTCGGCCTATTCCTGGCAGATCCTGTCGCTTGAGCGGAAAATAGAGAGCATAGAGCGGGTAAACAGGCTGCTTCACAATGTCCTTGAGGTACGACGCTTCGAAAAGGACATCCTTCTTGGCGTGGGCAAGAACAACCTGGAAAATCTTCAGTATTACCTCAAGCTCGTTGATGAGGAGTCCGCCGAGATGGTGGGGGAGATCCAGCGGCTTGCAGGTCCCGGTCAGTACAGGGAGTTCAGGATTGCCCTGGATAACTACGAAAATATCATTGCCCAATATGTCAGCCAGGGAGGAAAGCTTGATGGTGACACCCTGCGGCTGTACGGCAAGACCATGGTGGATTTCTGCAACAGTATTCTCATGGCCCAAAGCCACAAGGTGCATGAGGGGCTGATGGTAATACTGTACGGTTTTACCATTGTGCCTGGTGTCATGCTGATCCTCATGGTTATTGCGGTTCAGGTGCAGACCAAGAATGTGCTTGAAAGGCTTCAGATAATCCGCCGTGCTACCAGGGACCTGCTTGATGACAATTTCAAGCCAATTGAGAGTGACCAGAGGATCCAGGATGAAATAACAGACCTCATACATGCCTTTAACAAGATGGCCAATGAGCTTGAAATAAAGCAGGAGGAGGTGCTTCAGTCAAAGAAACTTGCTGCCATAGGAACATTCTCCTCAGGCATTGCCCACGAGCTCAACAACCCTCTGAACAATATATCCCTTTCCGCTGATACCCTGATGGAAGAGTTTGATGACATGGATCGTGAAGAGGTAATGGATATTCTGGAGGATATAATGACCCAGACCGAGAGGGCAAGCAAGATAGTCCGCAATCTTCTCGAGTTTTCCAGGGAGAAGGCCCCGTCCATCTCTCTTATCCATTTCAAGGATGTTATTGACAGCACGGCCAGACTCATAGAAAATGAGCTTCGCATAAAGGGGGTTCATCTTGAAACGTGTGTAGGCAAGAATCTTCCCGAAATACTGGGAGATATGCACAAGTTGCAGCAGGTGTTCCTGAACCTGTTCATCAATGCAATCCAGGCCATGCCAGAGGGAGGTCTGATACACCTTGATACCCGTGAGGAGCCAAAAGGTTATATCCGGATAGACGTCAGTGATACCGGACAGGGAATTCCCCAGGACAAGATCGACAAGATATTTGATCCTTTCTTTACTACAAAGGCCGTGGGCCAGGGGACAGGTCTGGGGCTTTCCATCGTTTACAGTATTATAAAGAAACATGGCGGCCATCTTGAAGTAAAGAGCAAACCAGGGGTTGGAACGACATTTTCCATATTCCTGCCGGTTGCCTCTCAGAACGGCAACGGGGGTGACAGCCAGCGGAAAGACGGTTTAAATGGAACAGATAACTCTTAAAATAGCCGTGATTGACGATGAGGAGAGTGCACGCAACCTTATAAAACGCTTTCTGGACAAGGAGGGATACCAGGTTTCTACCTACGCTGACGGTTTGTCATTTCTTCGTGATATTCGGAAACATCCTGTAAATATAGCACTTATTGACCTCCAGCTTCCGGACATGGACGGGCTTGAAGTGCTGGGGAAACTCAAGGAAATTTATCCCGACTGCGAGGCCGTAATAGTTACCGGTCACGGAAGTATCGAGTCGGCTGTGGATGCCACCAAACTGGGAGCATTGCACTACATTACAAAACCCTGCCGCAAGGCCGACATCTGCACCATGGTTGACCGGGTCCGGGAGAAGATTCAGCGCCGTCTTGAAAACCGCAGGTTGAGTGATGCCCTCTATTCCGACGGGTTGATACCTGGAGTCGTTGGCGCAAGTCCTGCCATGCGGGAAATATTCAAGGTGGTGCAGAAGGTGGCGCAGGTCAACTGCAATGTTCTGCTGGAGGCTGAAACAGGCACGGGCAAACAGGTGGTGGCGCGTGCCATCCATGATCTCAGCCAGAGAAGGAAAAAGCCGTTTGTCTATTTTAACTGCGGCGGGTTTACCGAGGAGCTGATATGCAGTGAACTTTTCGGTCACGAAAGGGGGGCATTCACCGGGGCTACGTCGGCAAAGAAGGGACTCTTTGAGACCGCGGCAGGGGGCACTGTGCTTCTTGACGAAATTGGCGAGATGTCAATGTCAATGCAGGTCAAGCTCCTTCATGTGCTGCAGGAGCGGCAGATTATACGTGTTGGCGGAAACCACCCGATAGATCTTGACATAAGAATAATTGCTGCAACAAACAGGGACCTTAAAAAGTCCATAGAACAGGGCACTTTTCGTGAGGACCTCTACTATCGTCTCAATGTTGTGCGAATCCAGTTGCCCCGCCTGGTTGACAGGAGAGAAGATATCCTGCTTCTCTGTTCCCATTTCATCAAAAAATTCAACGAGCTGTTTGACAAGAATGTGGAAAGGGTCGCCCCTTCCGCAATGAAACACCTTATGCACTACAGCTTCCCGGGAAATGTCAGGGAACTTGAAAACATGATTCAGCGTGCCGTTGCCCTCTCGGAGGGCAATGAGATAACCCTCAATGACCTGCCGGAGGTTATCAGGGACCTTGCCTGGGCTGACGTGGGAGATGACACCCTGGTCCCCCTGGAGGAAGTGGAAAGGCAGCATATAATGAAGGTTCTTGAAAAGACCGGATATAACAAGAAACTGGCCAGCACCATCCTTAAGGTTCCCCGGACCACGCTATGGAGGCGCATCAAGCAGTTTGGTATTGACATGAACAGGGGCTGATTGTTGGCCTTCCCCCTTGCCCGTGTGTTTCAGCTTGAAACGCGCGTACAGTGACAATCATTTCAACCTGCCGTAATCACGGCAAAGATAAGGTTAATCTCCTTTTTTCCCATTTTGAAACACGGATTTTAAGGCTTGTGTGCAGTCTGGTTGATTTGCACTCTTTTCAGGCGTTGGTTGTCTTTTTTCCTGCGGTCTGGCCTTAAATTTCGTGGTTCATCGTCTCCCTGTATTCCTTCTGCCCCCATAACATCTGATAATGCCGTGGCATTGGCGTTGCAACGGGAGGGAGGCAGCTGGAGTTAGCCTTTCGTCTCCGTTAATCAGGTGCCTTGTCCGCTTTCTTTCTTGAGGGGCATGGCATGGAGCGGGAGGCAGGACATCCAAAAAGTCATTCAGCTTTAATTTCATATTTCAGGGAGGAGAAGATGAGCAGGAAAAAGCCACCAAATTCATCATAGCCAGGAAACGG
>JALVQQ010000167.1:7636-14342 GCA_027025395.1 Deltaproteobacteria bacterium
CCTTGTAATGGCTGAATCTGTAATGGGCCGCGGGGAAAGGGGTAGTTTGCTGTTTTTCAACAAGTATTAAAACCGGATGAAGTTAAGAACCAGGAAAGGGAGGTTTGAAATGCTTCATATGTATCTTCCAATAGCTGGCAACAGCGTAAATATTCTCATTATTTTGGGCCTAGGAGGTTTTGTTGGCCTTTTATCCGGAATTTTCGGAGTCGGTGGAGGTTTTCTCATGACCCCGCTTCTTATCATGTTCGGTATTCCGCCGACAGTCGCTGCAGCCTCGGATTCAAACCAGATCGTTGGCGCATCAACTTCTGGTACTCTGGCCCACTGGCGTCTTGGCAATGTCGATTTCAAGATGGGTATTCTTCTTCTGGCAGGCGGTATTATCGGCGGCACCCTGGGTGTTCAGGTCATCAAGATACTCAGGGCCATGGGCAATGCTGATTTTCTAATAAATATCACTTATGTAATAATGCTTGGTGGCGTAGGTGCATATATGTTCTGGGAAAGCCTCCAGGGGCTTAAAAAGAGTGACGCTCCACAGCACGAGGAGGAGAAGCCTGTCAAGGAATCAGGATATGCCAAGGCCCTTGCATCCCTTCCGTTCCAGACCGATTTTGAAAAATCAGGTGTTCGTATTTCAGCACTCCTGCCCCTCATTTTTGGTACCCTTGTAGGCGTGCTGGCAGCCATAATGGGGGTAGGGGGAGGTTTCATAATGGTGCCCGTCATGGTTTACCTGCTCCGCATGCCAATGCACGTTGTTGTTGGCACCAGCCTTTTCCAGATACTTTTCACCTGTGTCAACGTAACGATAATGCAGTCCTACAGTAACCACACAGTCGATTTTGTCCTTGCCCTTCTTCTCCTGCTCGGTTCCACCGCCGGAGCCCAGATTGGAACCAAGATCAGCAAGAGGCTCAAGGGTGACCAGCTGAAGATCTTGCTGGCAAGCCTGGTGCTTCTTGTCTGTGTCAAGATGCTTTACGGCCTTCTTGCCACTCCCGATATCATGGTCGCAATTGCAGGTGGACACTAAGAGACTGGAGGAAAGAAAAGATGCTTTGTTCATTAAAAAATATTACAGGATCAAGGGGTGTTACAAGGCGTTTCCGCCCGGCTGGGCTTGCATCCTTTATTTTTGTCATGTTTGTGGCCGTTGCAGCGGGCACGGTGTCGGCGGACGAAATCAAAATTTCCGTTGTCCCCTCTGAAATATCCATCAGTGCTTTTTATGATGGGGCACATATCAAGGCTGCAGGCACAATCCCTGCCGGGGCAGACGTTGTAATACGGATTACCGGTGAAGGCGAAGAGGTTCATCTTAAGAAAAAGGGCAAGGTTGGCGGTCTGTTATGGATGAATACAGGCAAGCTTACATTCAAGAATGTTCCGGCTGTATTCATGATTTATACCACGCCCGACGTTGCAGACAGAGTGAACCATGAGACAATTAACCTCGGTTATTTTTCTGCAAAGGATCAGATAGAGCTGGAGCCTGAAAACGAGGCTAAGGAAGCACTCTTCAAGGAGTTTGTAAAACTTAAAGAGTCTGAAAGGGTATATGTAATTGATACCGGTTCTGTGAAATATACTTCCGGTCAGGCTGGTCCAAGGCAGTTTGAGGCTGATATAGCTGTTCCGCCCAAGATGAAACCCGGCGAATATGTTGTCGAGGCCTACGCGGTTAAAAATGATCATATTGTAGCCAGGGCCGATACCGCACTTGTCATCAAGCTTGTCGGTTTCCCTGCATGGATTGCGAGCCTGGCCTTTGGGCACGAGCTTCTTTACGGGATCATGGCAGTAGTAGTTGCGGTTGCGGCCGGTCTTTTAATGGGAGTTGTTTTCAAGAGCAAGGGGGGCGCCCATTAGCAGGCGGCCTCGGCCTCAATCGGCGCAGGGCGGCAATGCCGCCCATCTTCCAAATATAATTGCCGCTCCCGGCTGTCAAATAAATATTTGTCAACATTAACCTGTATAATTGAGAAATTTTTATATAACACGGAGAGCCTTCCACCATCATGATTAACAGGATTATAGACTGGGCAAAAGGGGCCATTAGCAGCCGGGGTAAGCGCAAGTGCAGCTTTCCCTTTATCAATACGTTTGCCCGGTTCAGTGAAATCCTTGTGCTCAACAACAAGGTGCTGGAGCTTATAGCAGAGGCCAATGACAAGCTTGGTGGCGAGTATATTTTTGATCGTCACTATATTGAAACCTTCTGTGAAGAGGCCTGTGATATGGTGGAAAAGCTGATTTTTGCCCTGAATGAGATGGCCCCGGGCAAGTATCCAGCCCTTCACGATACATTCAATAAAATCAGGTTTGATATAGAGGATATCCTTGCGGGCCGTCAGCCCAGGTCTGAAGACAGGCTTGTTATACCCTACAGCAATATCAACCGTGACATGACCCAGGAGGTAGGCGGCAAAAATGCCGCAATTGCCCAGGTGGGCAATTTCATGGGCATCAGGATTCCCGAGGGGTTTGCCGTTACTGCCGCTGCCTTTGATATGTTCATGAAGGAGAATGGGCTCTGCCAGAGGATAAAGGAGATCGCCAGGGAGTGGGAACAGGAAAAAATCGATGCGGTGACAGCGTCGGAACGGATAAAGCCCCTGATTTTTGCCCAACGTATCCCATCCCGTCTCAAGAGCGCAATCGAGAAAGCTGTCTCCCGACTGCTGAAGAAGAAAAAGGGAGAGAATATCTTTTTTGCCGTGAGAAGCAGTGCATGGGGAGAGGACAGTGAGCACTCATTTGCCGGCCAGTTCTCCAGCATACTCAATGTCCCCCCTCCTGGTGTCACAGAGGCATACAGGCGGGTCATCGCAAGCGCATACAGTCCATCTGCGTTGGAGTACAGGAGGCGCATAGGTTACCATGAAGATGAAGTTGTCATGCCTGTGGCGTGCCAGGTGATGATCGATGCTGCAAAAAGCGGGGTGCTGTACACCTTCGATCCTGTTGATCCCACCACCGAAGTCATGCTTGCCAATGCTACCTGGGGCCTTGGCGCTCCTGTTGTTTCCGGCACTACAATGGTGGATGAATACCGCATGGAGAGAAAATTTCCTCATCTTGTGGTTGAAAGCCGTATCAGTACAAAGTTGAAGAAACTTGTGCTTTCCAAAGAGGGGGGCACTGTCATCCAGGATGTGCCGCCCAGGAGACAGCTTGCGGCCTGCCTAAATAAATCCGAGCTTGTAGAGCTTGCGGAGACAGGCCTTGTTATTGAAAAAAACTTTCACAAGCCCCAGGATATAGAGTTCTCCTTCGACCGTGGAGGGCGGCTTGTAATTCTTCAGACCAGGCAGCTTGCCGTAAAGAGTCTTGACGCTCCCACTGCATCAGAACTGTCAGGAATAAGGGATAAATATCCGGTGATCGTTGATGGATGCGGTACAACCGCACAGGAGGGCATCGCCGCCGGGCCGGTACATATAGTTAAGGATGACCGCGATCTGAAGGACTTTCCCGCCGGAGCAATCCTTGTAACCAAGTTTGCCTCGCCAAGATTTGCTGCGGTGCTTCACAGGGCGGCGGCCATAATTACAGAAGTAGGGTCCATTACCGGGCATCTGGCCACCGTGGCCCGCGAGTACAGGGTACCTGCGGTGTTTAACTGTGAGAATGTAATTTCACTTCTGGAAGAGGGGCAGGAAATTACTGTCGATGCCGAGGAGCCTGCCATTTTCGATGGGATTGTCCGGGAGCTCCAGTATTATGCCCTTGCGGAAGAGCCTATTGAGGAAACATACGAGTACCGGCTGCTTAGAAGGGTGCTAAAAAAAATAGAGCCGCTCAATCTTGTAGATCCCACGGAGAAAAACTTTTCTCCAGAGGCATGTGAGACACTTCATGACATAGTGCGCTTTGTTCATGAAAAATCGGTGCAAACCATCGTTGACAGTGGTTATTACCATCCCCACGATTCCGGGACGGCGGCGGGCAAGTTGAAACTCGGTGTTCCCATTGACCTGGTCGTCATTGATATTGGAGGAGGCCTTGACTCCCTGGCCCAGACAGGACGCAAGGCTGTGATCCTGCCGGAACAGATCATGTCAGTGCCCATGAAGGCCCTCATCGCGGGCATCATGCATCCGGGGGCGTGGAGTAACGAACCAATGGCTGTTGACATGGGCAGTTTCATGTCCAGTCTTACCCGGACGTTTGCAACGGAAATTACATCTCCACAGCAGCTTGGCCAAAATCTTGCTGTTGTTTCACGCGAGTATGCAAATATAAGTTTAAGGCTTGGTTATCATTTTACAATGATAGATGCCTATGTAAGTGAAAATATGAATGACAACTATGCCTATTTCAGGTTTTTTGGCGGGGTTACCGACCTGGACCGCAGGGCAAGGCGTGCCAGGTTTATAGGGGCCGTCCTGTCACATTATGATTTTCGTGTGGACATTCAGGGCGACCTGGTAGTGGCGCGCATAAAAAAACTGGAGGAAGAGGCAATGCTGGAGCGTATCTACCTGCTGGGATTGCTTGTGGGGGTAACGCGCCAACTGGATGTACAGATGGTTAATGAAAAGCGGATAACAGAATACACAGAGAAGATCAAACAGTTAATGGAGGATGGTCATGGAAAACAAAAAGCAACTTAGTATCCTTGTCCTGGACGATGAACCTATAGTCAGCAAGCGCCTCAAACCCTCACTTGAGAAAAAGGGCTACAGCGTAGAGACATTCACCGACAGCATGACAGCTCTGCAGCGGGTCAGGGAGCGGCAGTTTGATATTGTCATTACAGACCTCAAGATGGAAGGAGTGGATGGAATGGAGTTCCTGACCGAGGTCAAGAAGCTCTGGCCGGATACCGAGGTAATCGTGATAACCGGTTTTGCAACCATGGACACGGCTAAGGAGTCGTTCCAGAAGGGAATTTTTGATTTTCTTGCAAAGCCGTTCAAGCTTGGAGAGATAACCGAGGTTATTAAGCGCGCTGAGGAAAAGATCAGGAACCGTTAGTTAGTATCCTTTCGGACGAGAAACACTTAAGAGGTAAAATCCATGAAAATTCTCTTGTATCTCAATGAGGATCTGGCTTCGAGTATCGCTCTCCGGTATGCTGATTATCTCTGTACGGTGGCTGACGTTAAGCTCTACTCAATTCATGTGGAGGAGCCTGATGTAAAGCAGCACGCTGGCACAGGGTGGGTCAGGCGGACCTGGGAGGCCGGTATGCAGGAAACAGGTTCGCAGATAGTAAGGCGCATAATCAGGACTGAGAATGTAAAGTGCAGATTTGCCGGTCCTCCCATGATAAAGGTTGGAGAGAGGGAATTTGAAATACTTGAGGAGCTTCGCATGGGCGGTTATGACCTCTACCTGGAAGGCCGCATGGATGCATCCGATTCTGACGAATTTTTCAGGATAATATCTTCCAGGTTATATAAACAGTCCCCCTGTCCCATCCTGCTTGTCAAGAACCTGACCGTTGCAAAAACAGCCGCTGTTTTGCTGGGAGATGGAGTGGATCACAGGAAAGTAGTTGACAGGTATCAGAAACTCTTCCCCGGTTCCAGCCTGGGTATTGAAATCATCTATTTCAAGTTCAGGGACCAGGCGGAGATATCGTTCATGGATATTTCCGAAGGTGGGTCAGCCATAAGGGAGACCGAAGAGATGCTGAGGAGAGTCGGCATGAAGGTGGCCAAAAGCACGGTGATTTGCGGCACACCTGAACTCACAGGCGATTTCCTGAGAAATTATGCCTTTGTGGCATCCACCCAGCCGGTGCGCAAGTCATTGCGGATGGACGTACTGGCGCATACCCCTGCCTCTGTGCTTCTCTGCTGAAAAGCAAGCCGGAAATCAGTAACAGATTAGCCAAAAGTCGTTAAGTTTGGCTGGTTGCAGTCATGCTTTATGCCGAAACGGCAAAATGGAGGAAAAAATGAGAGTTATAGCGGCTGTGGATACCAAAAATTACAGTGAAGAGATAATAGGGGATGTAGCCCGGCTTGGAGGTAATACATGGGCTGATCTCACACTGCTGGGTATTCAGGCGGGTAACAAATATCCCGAGGAGGGTATGATAAGGGCGCTTGTCAATTATCGTAACAGGATCTTTACGGAATTGGGCGATGCATCACCTTATGGGCCCGTTGCTCTGACAGATCTCCAGGAAACAGCACCGGGCAGATGGGAAGTAACTTCAAGGGAGAAAAAGGAATTCAGCATAGTTATAAGAGGTGGTGATGCAAGGAAGGAGATACTTGCGGAGTCTGAAGAGCGTGGCGCGGATCTTATTATGCTCGGGTGTACCAAAGGCATTGACTGTATATGGGAAGGTGAGCCCAATCTTCCTCAGAAAATTGCAAGGGATGCTTCCTGTTCTGTTCTTGTGGTCAAGTCTTCCAAACATCCCACTCAGATAGTTTCATTCCTGGATCAGGTTAATGTAAGCCAGGAATCTCTCGAGATGGTTAACCAGATGGTCACCATTCATAATGCCGGTCTCAAGATCGTTGGGCTGAAAACTCCCAAGGGGATTGTTGGCAAGGGCGATATTGAAGGCAAGATGGTTGAGATTTTGAAATATTATAATGAAAGAAATATCAGTGCATGGATTATGCTGATTGATAATGAAAAGCTGGAAGAGTATGTGGCGCAATCCACAAAAGAAGGTATGGTGGCGCTGTGGATGGGAAAAGAATCTTTGTTGAGCAAGATATTTGCAAGAGGA
>JALVQQ010000168.1 GCA_027025395.1 Deltaproteobacteria bacterium
TCCCACCTTGACAACATTGATAACCTTTCCGCTCTTTATGTCAATCCGCATTTCTATGACATCCCCGGGACGCAGATATGGTACTCCAGGAGGAATATCCATAAGATGGTCATCAACTATAATTTTGTTACGGGCATGATCCACAAAATCAACCGTGACCACTTCTTTCATAACACCTGAAGGCCGCGCCTGCTCTCCAAATGCATGGAGAGATTCCAGGAAAACAAAGATCAGGGCAGCAAGGATAATCAAAAGTTTGTATCCGCCTCTATTATTCATGACCAAACTCCTTATTTCGCATCTGCCGCAAGGCGGCGTAATGCTGGAAGGGACGGACGCCGATATACCCAAAAGCATCCATCCCAGCCGCCCTGCCGGCATATGCCAGTGATTTTTCGATGATTAATGAAAAAATCAGCTGCAAAAGCGTTATGTATTAATTGAATAGAATGTAATTCTACCACTCTATCCAGTAATAAATGCCAAGGTAATCTGCAGGCTCCCTGACCCTTTCTATGGTTCCCTGTGCAGTACTGAAGTATTTGAATTCCAGCTCATTGTCAGGCAAACGCAGGAAGACCGGATCATGCACAATGGTGGTAAACTCCTTGCCTGTCGGGTAGTCTCCGCCGACCTCATCGTTTTCATCCAGGGTGCCATCTTCATCCACATCAAAGACAGGAGAGCCCGGGGCCGCGCCATCACACGCCTTGAATTCATAAAGTACAGAGGAGCCGCCGCCGGAACATGGCGATGAGTTGGGTGTGACCGTTATTACAATGGCATAGCCGTTCCTTATTATAATGTCACGGGCCACCCTTTCGCCCGGGGTAATGAAGTTTGCATACCACCCAACAGTCGCCTTGTAGTTGGATGTTCCCTTTGGATCAGGCATTGAGTCCGGATCGGGGTCATCAGCCACACTCCAGTTGGCGCTGTTATCGGTTGACGTACGGTAGTCGCCCGCATCCGAAATGACCTGCTCGATCAGCTCAACATCGTTACCGGCAAGCCGCCCTGACGGAGTGAATGACTTTGAAGAGGCATTGAAACTGCCCACATACTCATCCTGGGCGTCACCGTAATCCCATATTCCATAGACGGTTTCCTGCGAAGAAGATGAGATGTCACTGAGCCCCATATATTTTCCTGTTCCAAAGATCACCATGTAGCCATGACGGACGCAATGACGCATAACATCGGGCTTGGCGGTTATTGCCTGGCCCTCGGCCTTGAAGAGCGGATGGGTTCCGTAGGCCGAGCCCCACTGTGTCTCACTGTCTGCTGTAATATCAAACTTCCACATATTGCCCTTGAGGTCGCCGGCATAGACATAATCAGCAACAAAATCGCCGTCCACATCAACAACTGCGGGAGTGGAAAGGCCGTTACAGTTGCCTGCCCCTGTATCTATTTTGGTGACCACGTCGCCTGTAAACAGATCCAGCACATACAAGACCGCCCTGCCGTTATTGCTGTCATAGCCGTTCCCAAATATCGCCACCCAGGGATGGGAGGTGCTGTGTGACCTGACAATGGATACCTTGCTCATGCTTACGCCAAGGTCAGGATCGCTGTTCTGACCAGGATACTCCCACATGAACATTGACTGGACGGAGCTCTCGGTACTGGCAGCGGTGATGGAATCAGCGCCGGTTATATCAAGCGCGAAATAACCCTTTCCCCCGGCGCCAAGCCCTCCCACAAGTATATTCCTGCCGCCCGGGACATTCAGTTTTACCGTTGGGGTAAGATCAACATAAAAGGTGTGGGTATAGCCAGGATCCGTGAGCTGCTCGAGTTTGGGGAATACGCTGTAGGGCACAAAGCCGAATCTCTCTTCACCCGTGCCGGCATCAAAGGCATGGAGCATTCCGTCGTTACCTCCTACAAAAATGGTGTTGTTTACAAGAGTAGGGGCTGAATGCACCAGGTCGCCAAGCTTGTCAACCTTGCCGTTTATCAAGGGGCGATTTCTCATTCCGCTGACCTGGGCACCCCGTATGAAATCAACTACTGCCGAATTATTGTTTATCAGGCTCTTCTGGCCTGCCGTCAGGGAATTATACCGGAAGGGCATTGCTGAACTGCCATCGGATGTAATTATCCTGCGGCCTGTATCCCAGTCCTGGTCAAGCAGTTTTGTTTTTGAGCTCCAGATGGGATTGTTTGACACGTCGCCAGTCAGGGCGTCCAGGGTCAAGGCTACCAGGTCACCTGTCCATGAACCGGATTCATAGGTAGCCTGGAAAAGAATTGTATTTGTTGTGAGCTTCTCGCTGTTGATTGACACAGCGGCGCCTGATGCCGCCCTGCCGCTTATGTTTGCGACAATACTGCTCAAGGCGTCGATAAACTCCTGGGGATTACCAGCCGACATAAAGGTTCCTCGTCCGTTTACCGCCGCATGCCACAGGTCGTCAATCTTTTTACCACAGGAGTCACAAGAAAATGGATCCTCCCACGCTGGCGCGGGTGGCGCGCCTGGAGCTCCGTTTATGACATCAAGCATACATTCATGGTACGCATCATAGTTTGGGGAAAGCTCACCCTTGACGCCGAATGAAAGGCCGTATGTAACCATGTGCTGCTTGTGGTTGGAATCGCAATCATTTGCAGGCACTTCATCAGGCAGTGAACTGTTAAGGTCATTTTCATAATAATAACGCGCAACATCGGCCAGGGTATTACTGTAAGCATCGGCAAAGGGGGCGCCGTCATCACCGTCAGCATTTCCCACATGCGGGCTATAAGAGCCATTCCAGTAACCGTCGGTCATAACGATGGAAAATGCCTGCTGACATCCCCCTCCGTCTGCTTCAGATGCCCAGGGAGCGCTGCCGATATGCCCACTATATCCGTCATCCGCATCGAAATATCTGCCTACATTTTTAAGAGCCTGCCTTAAGGGAGTGTATCCCCCCGAGTTTATTGAAAACAGCTCGGATAAAAGGGTATTACGATTTGTGCTGTCAAGAAAAAGTACTGGCTGGATGACCCTTTCGTTGATGGTGTAAAGGCCGGAATTTACATTTTGAAGCTGATCAATCGCCATTGAAACACCGGCCTTAGCCGTTAACTCACGCCGCCTGTAATAGGAAAACCAGTTGGCAAAATTCTGAAGTTCTTCTTCAGGGGTCATGTAACCCATGATATTTCCATTTACGTCCCTTTTAACCGCCTTTATGCTTTGCGGGATGTCTGAAACCTCTGTAAGCTCTGCTGGTGAACCAACGATATCATCGCCATCCTGATCATCAAACTGATAGTATTTACGTACATCGAGCACACCATCCCCGTCACTGTCCTCGAAATTTACAAGATACACTTCCAGATTATCCGGATTGCCATTACCATTGCTGTCATCCCAGGCAAAATAATGGGCATTGTAAATAGTAACTGGCGTGGCTGGTGTAGGAGTAGGCGGCGGAGGTGTGCCGCACGTCCCGGTAAAACTGATTGATAATGTGTACATTCCGGTTATATACAAATAGCCTCTGACATGTATATAATAGGTACCCGCCGGAACATTATTGAGTTTTATATAAAAACCACGATCGCGACGATAACAGGTAGTATCACAATACGTTTCTGTACCGCAATCATCAGCAAAAACTTCATATCCTGCAAACCACAGGCTTTGGGGGTCTCTGTACTCACTAGTCCTGTAAGGGTTACCCGCACTGTCCAGGATACGTCCCACTGTATCGGTACAACCCAAGGTTTGAACAGTTAAGGTACCATTTGTATCCAGGACAATTTTGACATAATCATCATCATAGATCCTTTCCACTTCACTTGCGATCTGGCCACATCCTGCCTGGGTGGCTGTTTGCCGGCTATCGCTAAAATCATAGCTATCCAGGTGCCGGAAGACATCCGCAAGATTAAAGACCGGAGAAGCGTTTATCGGATTTGATCTGGGCAATGTCGTATTTGCATCACCATAAGCCGCGCCTGGCCAAGGCACATAGACCTGCCTTGGATCATAATAAAGCTTGTTGTACCCTGACCACTGGTATTTCCATATCCTCCTTTGAGATTCATTAATAGTCTTTGAATCATAATAATGGTGATCTGTATAAGGTGAATAACTATTGGCTGGAAATATGTAATATTCTCTTCCGTATTTTGGATAATTCTGGGGATCAGCATGAAACAGTCCTTCATTTTCTGGCGTCATGAATTCCCAGTCCATGCTTCCTGAATCATCAAACAGAAACATTACGTTTGCCGGCGCCGAGGCCATGGCCGTTTCCATTGGAAAGTCATTGATATCTGTTGAATTACATGCCCTTGCCATTACGGGGACAAGCCCTAGCAGCCCCGTTAGAAAGATAAAAATTGTAATTGAAAGTTTGAAGAGATTAAAAGAATATTTGGTATCCATACCTGACCTCCAATATCTGTTCATGCGGAAATATTCATATTACTGAAATCAGGGCATGCCCTAATAACTCAGATTGCGCAGGTAACCTATCTCGATCATGGTGCCCCTGCCCGATATTCCAGGCGGCTTGTTGTTGGCAAAGATGAAAAAACGTGTCTTTATTGAAGCATGATGCGAATGGCCAATGCTCATTGACGATCCTGAAGGAGCCCCCCCATTCAGTATCTTGACCCTGGAACCATCGACCACAACATTAGGAGGTGCGTTGTAAGCCACCCCGAGCCTTGCCTGGAGCAAATCATCAGGTTGATTGATTGTTGTTCCGTGCAGCACGCTGTTAAGCTGGGTTCCGTCAGGCAAAACGACCCTGGAATTATTTACTATGTCGGTATCGGGCGTTATCTTCAAGGAGAGCGCCATGAGGCGGACAGCACGCTCTGTCTTGTAAAATGCGCTCTTGTATGCCTTGACATTGCCTGCAATTTCCGTCTCCACCCTTGCGGTATTCATGGCATAGATTCCGGTAAGGGTCAG
>JALVQQ010000169.1 GCA_027025395.1 Deltaproteobacteria bacterium
GTTTTCTGCCAGGGGCATGGCCGACGCGGATCTCATGTTTGAAAGGTCACGGGCGTTTCTGGTGCGGGACGCCCTGCAAATGGAAGAGAAAACAGAGGCGGCGGCCAGGGGACTGCTTCAGGAACTGCTTTCCGGCATGAGGCATGCAGTGGATATGCGCGGCATTGACGCCTGCACGCGGGAAATCATGGTGGACTGCCGTTTCAGGGGGCAGTCCTATGAGCTTACCGTTCCGTGGGGACCGGACTGGCATGAGCGATTTCTGGGGCTTCACCGCAGACTCTACGGATATGTTCTTGAAGCAAGGCCGGTGGAGATCACTGCCATAAGGGCAAGGGCTTCTGTCTTGCGTAACAGCGGGGCGGACGCAAGTCCGGAGCTGCCACAGGCCTTTGCCCGGGGCTGCGCCATGATCCCCGGGGACTCTTTTGAAAAAAGACCCGTTGTTTACGCATCCGGCGCTGTAATGACCTCAATTGTTATGCGCAGTGAGCTCATGGACGGAGATGCCATCTCGGGCCCTGCCATAGTGGCTGATGATTTTACCACAATACTGGTTCCTGAGGGGTGGGGCGCGGCATGTCACCAGGGTAATCTTCTGTTGCAGAGGCAGGGCTGAGTGAATAGACTTGCA
Source organism: Deltaproteobacteria bacterium (assembly GCA_027025395.1). Classification (GTDB taxonomy): domain Bacteria; phylum Desulfobacterota; class Dissulfuribacteria; order Dissulfuribacterales; family QOAL01; genus S144-17. The sequence goes on from JALVQQ010000169.1 coordinate 635, forward strand.
AGATGCGGCAGGATGCTTTGACGTCCGTGGCGCATCTTGCCTTTATGGTGTTCTGTTGTCTGATTTTAAAAGGATTTTCAGTATGAATAACGCTTCACCTTCAATATGGTCCATGCTTTTTCACGCAGGCCCGGTAGTCAAGTTCGTCCTGTTGTCCCTTCTCGTCTTTTCCGTGATGTGCTGGACCATCATTGCTGTCAAATTCAGGAGATTCCGCCAGGCCTCGGCGGCCAACAGGGAGTTTGAAGAGCTGTTCTGGGAGGGGGGGAGCCTCAAGGGGGTATATCGCCATGCGCTTCGCATGCCAGAGGCGCCCATGTCCGGTGTCTTCCTTCAGGGCTACCAGGAGCTGGTTCAGCTTGTGGATGAATGCGGCCGCCATGCGGCTGCCCCTGCTGTGAAATCCTGGCTGGAGATAGTAGAGCGCGGGTTGGAGAAGGGAATTCAGGAAGAGCTTGCAATGCTCGAAAAGACGGTACCCCTTCTTGCAACCATTGGAAATGCCGCTCCATTTATAGGGTTGTTCGGCACGGTATGGGGCATAATGGGAAGTTTTCACCACATAGGACTGCAGGCCTCGGCAAGCCTTGCCACCGTGGCTCCGGGTATCTCCGAGGCCCTTGTTGCAACCGCCGCCGGGCTGGCAGCGGCCATACCCGCGGTAATGGCCTTCAACTCTTTCATGAGTTCGCTGGCAGGCATGGAGGGTGTGCTCAAGGGGTTTGCCGCGGATTTTCTGAATACGGTTGAGCGCCAGCTTGTGAAGGAGGTGGATTCAGGCTCAGGGGCAGCGGACACTCCTGGTGCCGGCATGGATTTTACCATCAGAGGTGATGTCCCGGGCACAGAGACCGGGCCGCCGGAGGTGTTCTGAAATGGGCATGGGAACAGCCGGAGGGGGGCGGAGGCGCTATCTTGCGGAGATAAACGTGACGCCGCTTGTGGACGTAATGCTGGTGCTTCTCATAATATTCATGGTTACCGCTCCCATGATGACCAGGGGACTTGATGTAAAACTTCCCGAAACCACCGCAAAGGCCCTTCCGCGCAAGAAGGAAAACGTGATAATCACCCTGAATGCAAAATCGGAGCTGTTTCTTGACGAAATTGCCGTGGAGCCCGGTTTCCTGAAGCTCAAGCTGGAGCGGCTGGTCAGGGAGGGGCGGGCCGGACAGGTGCTGCTAAGGGCAGATGAGTCTGTGCGCTACGGGAAGGTGGCACGTGTCATGGCCGTGATCCGGGAGGCAGGCGTTCGGGACATCGGCCTGGTTACCGCTCCGCTTCCAGCCGGTAGAGAGGCCGGAGCAGGGGACAGGACTGGCGGGAAGTGAGCACTCTTTCCATGCGTAACAGTCCAGAGCAGTGGAAAGCAGGGATTTTTATCGCCCTGGGGCTGCATTTTTCAGTTCTTGCGGCAGCGGTATTTGCCCCTGATCTTTTTCATTCCGCCAGGAGGCAGGAGCAGGTCTATACTGTAAAGCTGTTTGAGCCTGTTAAGCAGAAGACTTCCCGGGCCGCGCCGGCACCTAAGAAACTTTCAAGGCATATTGTGAAAGAGCCGGTCAGGCCCAAGATGCCGCCTGCCCCCGCAAAGACAAAACCCGCAAGGCCTGCAAATCCAAAACCGTCTGCAGTAAAGAAGAATCCTGCAAGTCATGCGGTAAAACCCGTAGCTGTTTCAAAGCCCGTAAAGAAGACTGTTCCCCCCAAAAAGGCTGTTTCACTTAATCCGGCCCAAAAGAAACCTGAGCACAAGACCGCATCTAAAAAGAAATCAAAGCCCCATGTGGTCAAAAAACGTACCGAACCTGCCAAAAAGAATTCTAATGAGAAGAAAAAGAGTGCAGCCACCCCGAATCAGGATGACCTTCTGGCCCAAAAGCTTGCTGCAATAGAGCGGCAGGTCAAGGAAAGGGAAGAGGATGCCCGGCTCAAAGCCCGTATTGCGGCCCTGGCGCGCAAGGTAAGAGGGAAAAGCGGCACCGGAGGGAGGGCCCGGAAACAGGCTGGAACTTCAGGTTTTTCAAGCAACGGGCATGGCCGGAAGATCGATGTGGTCATAGCCCGTTATGGCATGATTGTATCACAGCGTATATGGAGGCGCTGGAACCTGCCGACCCAGCTGTTAGATCAGAAGGGGCTTGAGGCCATAATAGAGATACAGATTGCCGAGGACGGAAGGATACTGGCCACAAGGTTTGAAAAATCATCCGGCAACATGCTGTTTGACCGCTCTGCCATGCGCGCCGTAAAGGACGCTTCCCCTGTGGCGGCCCTCCCTGTGCAGCTTCGTCCAGGGCCTCTGGTAATGGGAATCAGGTTCAGGCCGGAGGATATGTAGCCTGGGCGTATCTGCTCCCGGAGTACAGCATTGTGAAAAATATCCGTCACAGCCAAAGGGAACATACGAATTTACCGTAAGGCCGTTTTCATATTAATTTCTGCAGAAATCCCACCGCAGGTATGTGAACAATTCTTTTGTCCGTGACAAATTCTTCTGTTCCGTTGGCGGATACCTGGAAGAATTCTGCCCCTGGAAATTTTTTCTTCAGATACTTCGGGTGCGGGCTTGTGGGCCCGTCACCCCACTTGCACTCCACGAACATCTCCGGCTGCATGCCTTAAAATATCGTCTCTATTATGGCGGTTCAAAGGGAAACTGCCTGGTGCGATATGATAATGAAACTGGCAAAGGAGATCATAGGCATATCAAAGGCAAAGAAGAATGTTATGATTTCACCCGTGTAAACAGTTAATTAAAGACTTTCAAAATGATATTGATAGGCTTGGGAAGAATCTATGAAAGAAAAAATATCAAAATTGGTTTAGCTGCGGAAAGCGAAGTTAATAGGGAATTTATTGAGGTCTGGGATAAGGCAGAAAAAAAGAGATTGAGCTCCAAGAAGAGTGATTTTACTTTATGGAACCATCGAATTTTTTCCTGGTCATGACAAAACGTCGAATTGCCTTGTTAAAGGCGTTATACAACCACGGTATATCCAGCATACGGGACATTAGGTCGGATATTGAATAGAGATTACAAGAACATGTATCAAGATGTGGAGTTATTAAAGAAGGCGGGATTAATCCATCAGGATACGGCAAAGAAAATATATGTTCCTTGGGATTTTCCATGGCCTACAACTTGCCGCCAGCCGGTTCGTTAACCACTGGATAAAAGAATTTCCATAGGAGTAGTGTGCCTTCTGGCGTCATACACGGAAATAAGCTTAGAAATGGTATAAAAATCATGCATATAGAGCCCTTGTTTGAGCCAAAATTTTACTGTAGCCGGTTCATGCTGTTACTTTATGGGTCTAAGCCAAAAATGTCGTATTAAATGCGCCTTTTCAGAGGCCTCTTCTTGCATATTATTCAGGCAGGCATCCGCCGGATTTAATGTTCCCCACATACGCAGGGAGGAACCGATACACAAATCGTATCAAAATATCGCAACGCCATCATTACAATCGCGGAAGGAGGTACATAATGGATTATACGCCTATGGAAATTTTGACGTACAGGATGCAGTTACTCGGCGAGGAAGTACCAAAGGAAACATTTCAAGGCGACAAGAACGGGGAGTTGTGGGAGTTCATGGAAAATCCTGATCCGGCACAGTTCAGCGGGGCGCTAAAGGCAAGGCTGGACGAACACTGGCCGGAATGGAGAAAGAAAATGTTATAACCACATTGGTTGCCCCGCACATTTGCCGCACCAGGGCAGTAAAGTTCCCCACATATGCGGGGATGGATCTCATTTCTTAATATCCCTGAGATAATCCGGCAGCATTTCCGATGGGAATATTCCTTTTTTTATCTCGTGCAGGTGCCACCACCACTTTTCAGGCGGCCGGGAAGGGTCTGAAGGAGTGTCAGGATGAATGCCCCTGATATTCTCAAGCAGGTATCTGTCAGTTTCGACCAGCCTGTCACTGGAGCGTCCGGTCTCAAAAATGGCCTCCCGCGCATCCGGGATCGCAATGGTCAGGTCAGGGTCGGAAAAATCCGCGCCCTCGGCCCTGAACCCGTAATCTTCAACCAGCGCCTCAAAACGATTTTTTTTCACTTCAGGGTAATACATGCAATCTTGTCCTTGTGAAATTGGCCGCCATCCAGAAGAAGTCATGTATGGTTTCCCCTGTCCTGCGAAATTCGATCGGATAATCCCTCTGTCCTGCATCCAGAACCCTGGGTGCTGAAATGGCCTTGTGTCATACTGATTCTTTCATAACCGGATGTCCAGGGGCAAGAGAGGCGGGGTTGCAAGGGATATTGC
>JALVQQ010000170.1 GCA_027025395.1 Deltaproteobacteria bacterium
CTATAGTGCATTCTGTGGAAGAACCCCTTGGCACCACATCTGTTATGCCTATGTGGTATTTGGTGGGCCGGGCACGTGATGATGTAACCGTTGTTTTGACTGGCCAGGGGAGTGATGAACCGTGGGGTGGATATTTCCGGTATCAGGTGGAACTGGTACGCCGAATGATGCCCTGGGCATCGTTTTGGAGAATGTTAAAGCCTCTTGCAGCCTTGTGGCCAGCCAGGCCCGAGTCGCTGGAGCGGGGCTTGAGGGCCCTGGCACAGCCGGATCTGTCCGGTATAATCTTGGAAGCATGCTCCCTTTTCCCAACAAATGAAAGGCGGTTATTGCTGGAAGACTATGGAGACGGTGGGGCTCTCAAAGCAGTATTATACTGGCTTGACTGGCTTAAATCGACCGGTTCGCTCTCGAATGTGGAGCGAATGATGCGTTTGGATGCAAGGATGAACCTGGCCGACGACCTCCTTTTATACGGAGACAAGATATCCATGGCTGTTGCCCTGGAGGCGCGTGTGCCCATGCTGGATATTGATTTGGTACGTTTTGTGGAATCCCTGCCTGTTGACTACCGCATAAAATGGGGACAGGGTAAGGTAGTTCACAAGATGATGGCGGAAAGTTATCTGCCACACGAGATCGTACACCGGCCTAAAAAAGGATTTCAGGTTCCTTTTGGCAATTGGTCGCGTGGGCCGTGGCGAATGTGGATAGAAGAACGGTTGATGGATGGGCTGAAAGGGCTGTTGCGGCATGAAGGAGTTGAGCGGTTGTGGCGCGAGCATTTGTCAGGGAGGCCAGACCGCAGTCGACAGATGTTTGCATTGTTGATGCTGGCGTTATGGCTGGAGGAAAATTCGTGAACGAAATTATTGAGTTCATGGGGTGCCGAATGCATCCATGGACAATGGAGAAGACGGTGGAGGAAATCCGCCGCCGCATCCTCGCCGGACAGTTTACTCAGCATGTAGTGGTGAATGTTGCCAAACTGGTCAATATGCGCCAGGATGCCGTTCTTGGGGCCTCAGTGGAGAGTTGTGACATAGTTAATATTGACGGCATGGGAGTGGTTTGGGGAGCGCGTTTTGTTGGCCATGAAGTTCCGGAACGGGTAACGGGCGTGGACTTGTTCCATGAATTGCTGGCAATGAGCACACGTGAGGGGTTAAAGGTCTTTTTGTTGGGGGCTACTGAAGAAGTGGTTTCAGAGACAGCACGGCGCGTGTCCGATGCATATCCCGGGTTGAACCTGGCCGGGTTCCATCATGGCTATTTCTGGAATGATGAAGCAGCGGTGGTGGACAAGGTGCGATCCTCAGGGGCGGATTTGTTGTTTGTGGCCATTTCGTCTCCAAAGAAAGAAAATTTTATAGCACGCTGGCGTGAAAAGCTTGGAGTAAAATTTGTTATGGGGGTTGGCGGGACTTTCGATGTCGTTGCAGGCAAAGTCAAGCGCGCACCAAGTTGGATGCAGCGTGCCGGATTAGAGTGGTTATATCGGGTATTGCAGGAGCCAGGAAGGATGTGGAAACGTTATCTGGTGACAAACGCCAAGTTTGTGTGGTATTTGATGATGGAAAAGTTGAAAGTGTAACTTGTACTTAACAGTTGCACAAGTGGAAATGATGCCAGGTGAAATATTTGTCATTACGTTAGGGATTTTTGCAATTTCCTCGATTGGTGCCTCCAGCAGATTTCTGGGCAGCTTCGGTTTGCTGGACAGCTCAACAGCAACGAGACAGGGGAGTGCGCAGTTCGGTGATTCACCAACATGTTGATATTAATGTTGTAGCATGCTGTCCGTTTTTTCAGGACCAACTCTATCATTTCCGGATGAGCCAAGACCGCATTAACTAAAAATTGAACTATTCAACCCTGACAATAGGTCATGCCTTGCAATCTGCTGTGAATGCACTCAGGACCTGCTGTGACAATCCCCTTATGGAGGCTGAGCTGCTGTTAGCCCATGTCCTGGACGTCAAGCCGTGGCAGCTTCACATTAATACTGACAGGACGATCGACAAGAGAAGTCTGCATCAGTTTGAAGAAGTTGTCGCAAGGCGTGCCAGCCATGAGCCCTATGCATATATTACCGGTTACCGGGAATTCTGGTCCAGGCCGTTCAGGGTTACCCCCCAAACCCTTGTACCCCGTCCTGAAACAGAGCTGGTGATAGAAACCGCCCTTGCGATATTTTCCGGCGTCCCTCCTGAAAGGAAGTTACGGGTGCTGGATGCCGGAACCGGAAGCGGCATCCTTGCTGTTACACTGGCCCTTGAGCTTCCTTGCTCCTTTGTCATAGGCTCTGACCTTTCCTTTCATGCCCTCTATACGGCAAGAGAGAATATTGCGGCGTTCGGCCTGAATGAAAAGGTTTCACTTGTTAATGCTTACTGGTTGTCATTTATGCGCAACAAACCGTACTTTGATCTTGTTGTGTCCAACCCTCCATATATTGCCACTCATGAAAGAGATACATTGAGCCGGGAGGTGCTTGGCCACGAGCCTGCAATTGCGCTTTTTTCGGGCACTGATGGACTTTGTGCAATAAGGGAGTTGCTTTCAGCAGTGGCGTCCGTGCTTTTTCCAGGAGGATGGTTTCTGTGCGAGATAGGCTGCGGCCAGGGTGAGGCCGTGGTTGAAATCGCCTCCAAAACAGGTTCTTTTGACAAGATAGGGTTGGAAAAGGATTTGGCAGGGCATGACCGGGTGTTAGCGGTCCGAAAGTATGAGGGTAAGCGATGATTTTCAGGAGGCGCCAATCACGCGGCGTTGCAGCACGCCCTTTCATCATGGTTTTCTATGTGCAACAATGGCAGTCAGGGGACGGACGGCTTCCGTAACGGCCATGCCTGTCCTGTCAACAAGTGCCTCGACGGCCCTGTTAAATGCGTGTAATATCGTCAAAAGATTATTAATGGAGGAGCTGAATGTCGGATTCAAATGTAAAGGATAAAACCAGGGCTGTAGACGCAGCCATCAGCCAGATACAGAAGCAGTTTGGCAAGGGCGCGGTGATGCGCCTGGGGGACAGGGGAGGCGTGGAAGATGTCGCAGTAATCCCTACTGGCTCCATAGCCGTTGATATTGCAACCGGAGTAGGTGGGGTTCCAAGGGGCAGAATAGTTGAAATATATGGCCCTGAATCTTCCGGCAAGACCACCCTTGCCCTGCATATTATTGCCGAGGCCCAGAAACAGGGCGGGATAGCCGCCTTTGTGGATGCCGAGCATGCGATGGACCCGGTTTATGCTTCCAAACTCGGCGTAAATACCGATGATCTGCTGATATCACAGCCGGATTATGGTGAGCAGGCCCTGGAAATCACTGATTCCCTGGTCAGGAGCGGCGCACTTGACATAATAGTCATTGACTCTGTGGCGGCGCTTGTTCCCAAGGCGGAGATTGAGGGGGACATGGGTGACACCCATGTCGGGCTCCAGGCAAGGCTCATGTCCCAGGCCCTGAGGAAGCTTACGGCAAATCTGAACCGCACCAACACGGTACTGGTCTTTATCAACCAGATTCGCATGAAAATCGGTGTAATGTTTGGCAATCCTGAAACAACTACCGGAGGCAACGCCCTGAAATTTTACTCCACCATGCGTCTTGACATACGCCGAACCGCATCGCTCAAGGAGGGAGCTGACGTGATCGGCAACAGAACCAGGGTCAAGGTGGTGAAAAACAAGATAGCTCCGCCATTCAAACAGGCTGAGTTTGATATCTACTATGGCGAGGGTATCTCCCGGGAAAGTTCACTGCTGGACCTGGGCGTTGCCGTGGATATCATAGAAAAGAGTGGCGCGTGGTACTCCTACAATGGTGAAAGAATGGGCCAGGGGAGGGAGAATGTTAGAAATTTCATGAAAGAGCATCCGGAAATTACGGATGAAATAGAGGCGAGGGTGCGCGAGGCTTACGGACTTCCGCCTGTCGCGGGGACAAAACCGGGGAAGGCAGATGAAGAAGCCGCTCAAGCTCTCGAGGAGTAGATTGTCATCTGTTTCGTATAGCGCCAACTGGCAAGGAGGCGGGAGCACTCCTTGTTTGTCCAATTATTTTAGGTGGTTCAATTTACTGTCTTGTCATTTTCAAGGGCACGATCAAAAGTCTCATTATAAATAGCGCGGCGCACGCGAACCATTGCGTTTCAATTGGGTTTGAGGCACCATATCGCTTTATGAGGCTATGGCGTCTAAACCAAAATATGCAGTTCTAGCATTAAACTCATCTTCTGCAGCAGCAAAATTAAACACCGGTTGCGCATGGACAACGACTAACTTGGGAACATAACGGTTCCAATGCTAAGAGAAAGATTTCAAAACCATGTCTAAATCTCCTAATGTAATTTTCCAAAAGGCTACAGTCACCAGACTTAGAAGAGAAATACAAAACGGTCATAAAAGTATTAACATTTGGTTTACAGGTTTATCGGGTTCGGGGAAATCTACACTAGCGCATGCTGTTGAGGAACGACTTCATGTTATGGGCTGCAGAACATATGTTTTTGACGGTGATAACGTACGTCACGGACTTTGCTCAGACCTTGATTTTTCGCGCAGCGATCGCGCCGAGAACCTTAGAAGAATAGCCGAGATGGTTAAACTATTCCTAGATGCCGGCATAATTTCCTTAACCGCCTTTATCTCTCCCTTGGAAGAAGACAGAAAAAAAGTGAAAGAAATTATTGGGCCGGATGACTTAATTGAAATTTATTGCAACTGTCCAATTGAGGTATGCGAGAAAAGGGATGTGAAGGGGCTTTACAAAAAGGCACGAATGGGAATAATTAAAAATTATACCGGGATATCCTCACCTTACGAGCCTCCTGAAAATCCGGATATAGAGCTTTTCACCCATCGGCAGTCAGAAGATGAATGTTTGGAAATAATAGTTGGTGAGCTAATAGAAAGAGGGATAATCCTTAAACCTGAAGTTTCCTGAAAAACAACGTGGTAACGGTAAGTTCAGTTGGAATTAAGTCACCAAAGTAGAATTAGGGGAAAAATTTTTTGAGCTGCCGATATATTTATCTGACGTCATTTCTTAAAAAACCGCGCACGCTGCACCATGAATTGATGATGCAGCGCACATGGCGCTCAAACAGGTTGTGGCATCTGCTCCACCTATCTGATACGTCCATATCCACGGTTGGCACCGCCAAAACGGTTACGGCACCCGCTCAATCCGGGTTTCCTGAAATTGCGGAACCGCGAAGAAGCGCCGGTCCGCTGCCGCCCCGACATGAAAGCCCGCACGCTGTTATGCATGCGGCACGCCCTCCTGCTTCTGCAGGCACGCCCTTTTCCAAAAGGGGCATAATCATCAATACCTGGCATAACCATCACCTCCTGTTTTGGGAATATGATTGAAACATAAACAGAATGTCAAGTTTGTCAATACAGGGGGCATGCAACACAAGGCTCCTGGCTTTCAGGCCATCATGGTATCAGCCAGCATTCTGCAACACCGTCCCATGACCTGTGTCCTTAATAGGCGGGCACAAAGCCAACAAATCTCAAACGGCCCGAAGCCATGCGGACGCCATCAGCCCTGTATATGTCAACTGAACCGTCAAAAGTCGCAATATCGAAAGTTAGCTTGTAATAGAAAAGATTGGCCCTGAGCTCCATTGTTATCTCTGAAGGCCTGTCACGGTAATCCACAATGTAACCGGCTCCGGAGACAGGTGCATTCCGGCTTCCGTCACCATTAAGCAGCGCACCGTAAACATTGAAATATGCCCCTCCCCTATCTACTGCCACAGATATATAGTCAAGTGCCGGAGATACCTCATCACCCTCTGAATCCTCCATATTCGTCATTCTCCACTTGACTGTTCCGAGTGTTTCGGATGCGTATGAAACAGCAGCAAAACCGCACATAATCAGCAAGAATGACACCATTGCAACTCTTGTCTTCATGTCGTTTTTTCTCCCTTGCGTGGTTAATAAAAAAAGACTTGCCGCAGCAAGCCGCCTGACTGACCATAACACATCTACAACCGCATTGGGATCAATTTTTACATTTTTGACTATCGCGGCCAGGAGTTGAACCATGGAAACGGCTGGCCCCGGAACAGAACCGGGGTCTGCCGTCAAGCTTCAGCGGGGCAAAGCAGGCATCTATCCCCACACCGTGCCACCCTCGCCTCTTAGGATATCGGGATAACGCGTCCGCCTTCGGCCTGCTTCTTGGGAAGCTCGACCTTCAACACGCCATTTTTGTAGGTAGCCGTGGCTCCCCCCTCTTCAACCGGGCACGGAAGCGGCACTGCTCTTTCAAAACTGCCGTAAGCACATTCCAGGATATGATAATTCCCATTGACAGACTCCCTTTCTATTCTCTTTTCGCCCCTCACAACAAGATAATCATCCACAATCTGGATGTTGAAATCCTCCTTCTGCATGCCCGGTGCCTCGAGCCTCACCACAACCCTGGAATCATCGTTATAGACCTCGGCGGCAAGGACACCCCAACCGACACTGCGCTCCTCAGCCTTGGCGAGTTCCTGGCTGTCCGCTTTGCCGCCGCCAGGCAGGCTGAAACGGGTCAGCGCGCTTGATGCCCTCTCTGTAAGCCTCCGCCAGCCTTCAACAACATTGTTCCAGACATCTCCTATTCCGGTTTTGAGCTGCTGTAGTGTAGCCATAATGCAACACCTCCTGATATTTCCTGTTTTTTTAAAAATTTGCTAACAGTTATGACAATAAGCACATGTTCCGAACCTTCAACCCTGAATTCGCCAGACAAGAGGCCAGGAGCCATGCACAGGCGTGAAACAGGCTTTTCAGACCGCCGCGGCTACCGTCTCCTGGAAAATGCAGCCATCCCTGAAAAAAATTTCCTTCTTTCACGGCGCCCACCATTAACAGGCAAGACAGGAAGCCGAATATTGCGCAGAGGCTCATCACATACACTGCAAAGCTTAAACGGCAGCCCTGCCCCACAGGCAACCAGCCTGGCCTTCAGGCTTTCAAGGCTCCTGTAGTCCGAAAGAGTGAAGATATCAGCCATACGGGTACTGCCTGACAGATCATGGCAACATGCAAGGAGACTCCCGTCCCAGGATACAAATGAATGGAATCTGAAAAGTGAGCAGCCCCCCTTCGCAGGCCCTTTGCCATCCATGCCGGGAACCAGGCCGGGGCCAAGGTTGCCACCCCGGCTGTGACACCTGCTGACCCAGGCAGATATGCCATATTTCTTCCAGAAGGCCCTGTACTCTTCGGTTTCATCCGGATTAAGGGCTGTCAACAAACCGGAAACCCGCACCGGCGAAGGACTCATTTTTCCAAGTATCAGCACCTGTTCCAGCGCCGATTCGATACTTACATCCGGAAAGAGTTTCTGAAACACTTCCTTTCGTACAGACGGAAAAGAAACCGTTATGGAGTCAGGTGCATTCAACAAAAGATGCTCCATCCCGGTTCTGCCGCGAATTCTGTTCTGCAAGGACGCGGGATGCACCACGACGCCTGTCTGGTGACCGGCGCTTCGCAGCCTGGCTATCACGTCCGGCAGCCCGCGATGCCTCAACGGGTCCCCCATTCCTGAAAATGTAACCAGGCAGCGGCTTCCCTCAAGAAACCGTACAAGGGCCGAGACAGTGCTCTCGGCCATGACCCCGCGCGGCCGTGTGATCATCCCGCGGGGACACATGGCGCAGCGGTTCTTGCACAAATTGGCAAGCTCAACATCCACAGACACAAAGCGGCATGCCTGCCCCTCAGCCGTTTTATGCCTGCCTGATCTGTTCCGGGAATCCGCCATTCCGGTTCTCACGTTTTGGACATTACAAAAATTGGTGATTCAAAAAGCCTGCGCCTTAAACGGACGGTGGCAACCACCACTGACAATAAATAATACAGGATGAACAGAGATAAAGGCCACTTCGCTGCATTACAGACCTTTCCCGTCTGTTATTACCCCAATTCATCCGGCCGGGCGAAACTGCCCAGGTTACAGCACAGAGGCGCTTTTTGACCGTTCCAAACCGGCAAATGCCGCTGCTTGCCCAGGAAACAGCTGCCTTCAAATTATGGACTGACGTCTTCTGCTCAAATCTGTTAATGTAGCCCTGCAAGGCAAAACGACCTTAACCGTTCCGGATACAGCCTGGACCCGACAGGAGCCGGAGCATTCCTGCATGGAGAAATCATGAGATGACAGCCCAGTTAAAACAAGCGGAAATTTCCATCCCCCCGGCAGGCAGCGAAATTTATCTGATGGGTATATGCGGCACCGGCATGGCCGCCCTGGCCGGGCTTCTCAGGGAACAGGGCTACAGGGTGCGCGGCTCTGACAGCGCGGCCTATCCCCCCATGAGCCATCTGCTGGAAAAACTTGGGATACCAGTGGCCATTGGATACAATGCGGAAAATCTCAAGGGCGCAGCCAACGCTTCCCTGCCGGCGCTAACGGTCATCGGCAATGTTATTCGCGCCGACAACCCGGAAGCCCGCTTTGTAATGGAAAACGGGCTGCCCTACATTTCGTTTCCCCAGGCCATCTCCACCTTTTTCCTTCATGACAGAAAATCGCTTGTAGTTGCCGGGACCCACGGCAAGACTACCACCTCCACCATGCTGGTATCGGCCCTTGATGCCGGGTGCGGACTGGAACCGGGTTTCATGGTTGGAGGCCTGCTGAAGGAATATGGAGCCGGGTTCAGGCGAGGCAAGCCCCCCTGGTTTGTGCTTGAGGGGGATGAATACGACACGGCCTTTTTTGACAAAGGCCCAAAATTCATGCACTACAGGCCTTATGGAGCTATCCTTACAAGCATGGAGTTTGATCACGCCGATATCTTTGCAGACCTTGATGCGGTCAAGAGCGCCTTCAGAAAATTTGTAAAAATTATTCCTGAAGATGGCGTACTTGTTGCCTGTTCCCAATGGCCTGCCGTGAGAGAGATCTGCAATTCCGCCCGTTGCCGCGTGGTCTGGTACGGTACCGGCCCCGGTGATAACTGGCGCACAGAGGATGTCAGAATTTCCCCCCATGGCACAAGTTTCAGGGCATGCCCGGCCACCGGCGCGGCGGTTGATGTGAGCATACCATTTCCAGGAATGCACAATGCCCTTAACGCAACGGCAGTGTTGGCCCTATGCAGCGAGTCGGGAATTGATACCGCCTGTGCCGTCCGGGGCCTTGCCAGATGCCAGGGAGTCAAAAGGCGTCAGGAGGTACGAGGCATTGAGGCAGGGATAACCGTAATAGACGATTTTGCCCATCACCCAAGCGCCGTAAGGGTAACACTTGAAGCACTACGGCAGCAGTATGCGGGCAGAAGGCTTGTGGCTGTATTCGAGCCCAGGACAAACACCAGCCGCAGGGCAATATTCCAGGAACGATATGCGGACGCCTTTGGCGCCGCAGACAGAATACTGGTGCGTGCCGTGCCTGACCCTGAGAAGGCGCCTGCCGGAGACCGGTTCTCGTCGGAAAAACTCGTCTCTGACCTCAAGGCCCGTGGCATGGACGCGTCATTTTTTAACAATGCCGGAGAAATCCTTGACGAACTTCTCGAAACTTCCAGGGAGGGTGACGTAGTGGCCATACTCTCAAATGGTGATTTTGAAGGCCTGCATACAAGGCTTCTTGAGGCGCTTTCCCATGGCACATCTTCCTGAAAAGCCTATCATACGCCCTCCTTCGGAGTGGCGGAGCCTGCTGGTGCGGATTACCCGCGGATGCAGATGGAACAGGTGCAGGTTCTGCGGCATTTACCCGGCCCTGGGCGAGCCGGAATTTTCTGTGCGACCCATTGATGACATAAAGGCTGACATTGACACCCTGTCAGCCATGCACCCCTGCCCGGAAACCGCTTTTTTCGGAGATGCAGACCCGCTCACAGGCGGGATTGACCTGTTTTCAGAGGCGGCGCGCCATCTTTGGCAGGCGCTCCCCGGACTCAGGCGTCTTACATGCTATGCAAGGGCGTCAACACTCTGGAAGACAGGGAGGGAAGGTATTGCCAGGCTGGCTCATGAGGGGCTGAACAGGGTTCACATGGGCCTTGAATCCGGCAGTGCCACAGTGCTCAATTTTCACAGAAAGGGACAGAGCCCCGAAATGGTTCAGGCTGTTACCGAATGGCTTTCCTCGTCAGGAATCGAGACCTCGTTTTATGTACTGCTTGGACTGGGGGGATCTGACAACTGGGAGGAACACATAAGAGGCACAGCGGCTGTTATCAACGCCACTGCGCCGGATTTCGTAAGGATAAGGCGTCTGTGGCTCTACACGCAAAAAGATGCCGGACAGGAATCCCCCTTATGGAAGATGGTCCGTGAGGGTAAATTTCATCCCCAGAGCCCTGAAGGCACGGTAAGGGAAATGGAACTTCTGGTTGAACTTCTTGAGTCCTCCCCCACCTTTCTCATCTGTGATCATGCAAACAACTTTATAAACGTAAGTGGCCGCCTGGACGAAAACAGGAAGGAAATGCTGACAGAGATAAGGGAGTTCCTGGCGCTGCCGCAGCAGGTAAAAAATGAACATTACAGGGCAACGGGCTCACGCATCTGAATTCATGCGGTACCTGTCCTTTGCGGATCGAAAATCACCGCATGCAGGGCGGTAGCGGAGCCTGAAGTGCGCGTCGTGCGGCTGTGCCACCTTCGTTGCTGTGTCCAAGCGCCCTGAAGGCAGATACAGGGGAACTGAATGACTCAAAATGCCATGCACTCAAAACCGGACAGGCCGAGCTTCAGGACAGCTGAAATACTGCTCCTCTCCCTGGCGCACTTCATACACGACATTTACACTGCCTTTCTGTCTCCGCTGCTGCCGCTGCTTATCAAAAAATTCTCCATGTCGCTTGCCCAGGCAGGCGCTCTTTCAGCAATAATGCAGCTGCCTGCGCTTCTTAACCCGTTTGTAGGCATGGT
Organism: Deltaproteobacteria bacterium; assembly: GCA_027025395.1. GTDB lineage: Bacteria > Desulfobacterota > Dissulfuribacteria > Dissulfuribacterales > QOAL01 > S144-17. The sequence continues at coordinate 10,899 of JALVQQ010000170.1, forward strand.
TGCGGACCGCATGAGCCTCAGGGCACTTGTCATACTTGCACCGGCGCTTACCGCAGTCCCCATGAGCCTTGTTGGAGTTGCTCCGTCCTACGGGGTGCTTGCAGTTCTCCTGCTGCTTGCTGGAATCAGCGTAACGCTCTTCCATGTGCCTGCGCCTGTGATAATCGCCAGGATGTCCGGAAACCGCAAAGGCGCCGGAATGAGTTTCTTCATGACAGGCGGGGAACTGGCCCGAACAGTCGGGCCTGTAACCGCTGTATGCGCCGTTTCGCTGATGGGCCTTCAGGGCTTCTGGCCCGTAATGTCGGCCGGAATTGCGGCAAGCGGGGTGCTTTACTGGCGCTTCAGGCGCATTGATCTCCCGTTTCACAATCCCCGCAGGCATGTATCCCTTGGCTCAACATTCCTGCAGATAAAAAAGATCATGATCCCCCTTGCGTTCATAATCGGTGCAAGAAGTTTCATGCACGCATCCATGAGCGCGTTTCTGCCGGTATTTGTAGGGCAGCACGGAGGCAGCCTGTGGCTCGGGGGTGTTGCGCTTGCAATATTTGAAGCAGCAGGGGTCGCCGGAATAATGGCCGCCGGTCCGGTCAGCGACGTCCTTGGCAGGAAAAAGATGCTGATGATTTCACTTTCAGGCGCTCCTGTCGCGCTTTTGGCCTTCCAGCACCTTGGAGGAGGCGCATTGCAGGATGGAACAAGCGCCATTTTATGCGCGGCCGCCCTGATCGCTTGCGGATTTACACTGCTTTCCACTACGCCTGTAATGCTTGCTCTGGTACAGGAAAACGCCGGCGACAGTCCGGCTGCGGCAAATGGAATATTCATGATGACCGCATTTGTCATGCGCTCTTCCGTGGTAATAACGGTAGGAGTTGTGGCCGATTATGCGGGGCTTGACACGGCATTTATTTTAAGCGCCATTGCAGGGGCCGGGGGGATACCGTTTGTCATGATGCTGCCCTCGGACAGCAGGGGCGCATGAGCCGCTGGAATCTGAAATCGAGAAAAGCGGAAAGCAGGCGGAATATGCGAACCCTGTTTAACTTCTCTGCGGGTTCGTCAAAATCTCCGCCATTCGCCAGGGAAGGCGGCGGATGCAATTGGACCGTACAAACTGGATAACATGGTGAAGATGCTTAACTCATGGAAACATGGGGGAATTTGGTCGGGACGAGAGGATTTGAACCTCCGACCCCAGCGTCCCGAACGCTGTGCTCTACCAGACTGAGCCACGTCCCGACTCAAAAGACAGGGTATCATATATTATCCCTTTGGAGTATTGTCAACCGCCGCGGCCAATTACGGCTTGGTAATACCGTTTTCTCCCTGTTAATATATTGGCGGGATAACAGGTTGCCTGGTATCGGCTGCCAATGCAGGGCGGAAACTTTCATCATACACGGTTCGGGAACCGGAAATCATGGCCATATCAGAAAACATACCCGAAGAGATTAAAAAACGCGCTGAAAGACTGCGCGCCGAGATCAACCGCCATAACTATCTCTACTACGTACTGGACAGTCCTGAAATAAGCGATGAGGACTACGATGCGCTCTTGCGAGAGCTGGGAGAGCTTGAAAAGGAATATCCCGGATTGATCACCCCGGACTCTCCAACGCAGCGGGTTGGGGCCCCTGCCTCAGGCAGGTTTGCCCCTGTGCCTCATGCCGTACCAATGCTTAGCCTTGACGACGCCTTCAGCGAAGAGGAGGTCATCGCATTCGACCAGCGGACAAGAAAATTCCTTGGCCGCACCCATGATATTACATACATGCTGGAGCCCAAAATGGACGGCCTTGCCGTGGAACTCGTCTATGAAAATGGAGTGTTTGTACAGGGCTCAACCCGGGGAGACGGCCTGGTTGGAGAAGATGTCACCGCCAATCTCAGGACAGTGCGTTCAATACCTCTGCGACTCATTGCCTCCGGGGGGAAAATACCGGAGCTGGTGGAGGCCCGGGGCGAGGTATTCATGAATATCGCCGATTTCAGGGCGCTCAACCAGAGACGCCAGGAGAAGGGAGAGACGCCGTTTGCAAATCCCAGGAATGCGGCGGCAGGCTCCCTGCGTCAACTTGACCCGGCAGTTACCGCCTCACGCCCCCTTGACATTTTCCTTTATGGAGTTGGACGGGTCAGTGGCAAAAGCTTCAGGTCCCAGGAGGAAATTCTTGCATTTTTAAGAAGCATTGGCCTTCGCACAAATCCCCTTGCCGAAAAACACAGGGGCATCAACCACGCCATTGAATATCACCGGAGGATGGCACAGTTACGCGCCAGCCTCCCGTATGAAACAGATGGCACTGTGATAAAGGTCAACAGCATTGAGCTTCAGAACCGGCTTGGCTCAAAGGCCAGAAGCCCGAGATGGGCAATTGCATTCAAGTTCCAGGCGGCCAGGGCCATAACCCGCATCAAGGAGATCGCCCTGAGCATTGGCCGCACCGGCGCCGTAACCCCGGTGGCCATAATGGAGCCCGTAAGGATAGGTGGAGTAGTGGTCAGCCGCGCCACCCTTCACAATGAGGATGAGATAAAACGAAAGGACATAAGAGCCGGAGACTGGGTGATCATACAGAGGGCCGGGGATGTAATACCCGAAGTGGTCAAGCCGCTTGTGGAACGGCGGGACGGCTCTGAAAGACCCTTCAGGATGCCGGCCACCTGTCCGGTATGCGGCTCACGCCTGGTCAGAAAAGAGGGAGAGGCGGCATGGCGCTGTCCAAACCCGGAATGTTTTCCGCGCCTGGTTAAAAAGATCGCCCATTTCGCATCAAAATCCGCCATGGATATTGACGGGCTGGGGCCAAAGGTAATTGAACAGCTTGTCTCTTCAGGGCTTGTAAGGGATATTGCCGATATCTATTCACTTGGCATGGACGATCTCCTGGGCCTTGAAAGGTTTGGCGAAAAATCCGCACAAAACCTGCTGGACGCAATTGAAAAAAGCCGGAACACCACGCTTGCCAGATTCCTCCATGCCCTTGGAATAAGGCATCTGGGCGAAGTATCGGCCCAGAGGCTGGC
>JALVQQ010000171.1 GCA_027025395.1 Deltaproteobacteria bacterium
TTCCTCGTGCGCACCAAAGAAGGCGGCAACCCGCAGTCGGCGCTCAACACGGGCACGTTCGGCTCCGCCTTCGTCATGGGCATCATCACCTACGTGCTGATCCGCTGGATGCTGCCGCCCAAGTGGGCCGTAGCCGGCGACCGCGTCTACACCTCCATGGGCGTGTTCGTCGCCACCGTCGTCGGCCTCGCCGCCGGCGTGCTCGTCGGCATCATCACCGAGTACTACACGTCGGACGAGCGACGCCCCGCGCAGCGCATCGCCGAGGAGTCCACCACCGGCCCCGCCACCAACATCACTTCCCTGTCGGTCATTACCGGCATTCTCGGGAAAAGGGGAACCGCCATTTACCTGGCGGCCCTGACCGTATGTTCGGTTGCCGCCGGGCTGACCATTGACGCGATTTATCTCTCTCTTGGACTTTCCGCCTCCGCAACCATGGGCAAGGCAGGGAAGATGCTGCCTGAATGGATACAGTTGACCAGCGCCGTGACGGTGCTTCTTGTTTCCATACCGCTTCTTATCAGAAAGATAGGCGGGATGTTCAAAGGGCGCTCGGCAGCGGGCAAAGGGGATTCGTGTTGCAGTACCGGAAAATCGTGCAACACTGACGTGAAAAACGAGCCTGACAAGCCACGCGCCTCCGGGAAGGCGGTAAGACAGGTATTGTTGAGAGGCGACTGAAACTGCGGTTGAGACAGGACCGGCGGTTCTGGAAAACAGAGGCAGACAGGATTTTTCAAAAAGACAGGGAATGTCGCCCAAAATGGGCGGCATTATCCTTTCCCCGGTTTTATGGACAGTTGGGGAAGGTCATTCATTTCATGGGTATTATCAGACGAAAAAAGACGTGACTGCCATCAGGGACTATTCCCGGCGGGTTTCGAGCTCAAAGAAAAAACTTGCCCCTCCATTTTCACCTGCATCCACCCCGATTTTCCCGCCATGTGTCTCAATGGCCTTTTTGCAGAAGTAAAGGCCCAGGCCGGAAGAGTATCTCCTGTTTTGCTGCCTGAGGCTGGACTGGGCATATTTTTCAAAGACCATCTCCCTGTCAGATTCAGGTATCCCAAGCCCGTTGTCACTGACCCTGACTACCGCCTTGCCATCTTCCTCGGCGAGACTGACTTCAACCCTGCCATCTTCCAGATTCCTTGTGTACTTGATTCCGTTTGAAATCAGATTGGTTACAACCCTGCAAATCATTCCCTCATCACATTCAACCCATACCGGACTGTCGGGCAGGCTGTACCTGACTCTGTCGCCCTTTCCGTCAACCCCCATGAGTTCAAAAGCCCGTTTGAGAATATCCCGCATATCCGCAACGGCTTTTTGCAAAGGCATTTTCCCGTCATCCATGCGGCTTACGTCAAGGACAGTGCTTACCATCTCGAGCAGTGTTGTAGAGCTGCTGATTATGTTGCCGAAGAGATTGGACTCAACCTCGCTCAACCGGCCTTCAATTTTTGAATAGAGGAAATCGGCGGTTGTCAGGATTCCGGTCAACACCGACCTCATATCGTGAACAACCATATGAACAAGACTGTCTCTGAGGGATTCAAGTTCCTTGAGTTCCACCAGGTTCTGCTCAAGCTTCTGAAAGAGCTTCCTGGTGCGGATTGCGTTTCTTACCCTTAGAGACAACTCCAGGGGCTCAATAGGTTTTGTCAAAAATTCATTTGCACCTGCGTCAATACCCTTTAGCACATCCTCCCTTGTATCAAGGGCGGTAACAAGGATGACCGGAATCATCTGGGTATCAGGGCTGTTCTTGACCCGTCGGCAAAATTCAAAACCGTCCATTCGAGGCATTACGATGTCTGAAATTATCAGATCCGGAGCTGACTCTTCAAGGATATCAAGGGCATCTTCGCCATCCTCAGCCTGAATGACACCGTAGCCCTTTGCCTCAAGGATTTTGACCAGCAACATCCTCTGCACAAGGTCATCTTCCACAACAAGTATGGTGCAACCTTCGGGACTGTCTTTAATAATATCGTTTTTCCACCGCATAGGTCTCACTATTTTCCGTTTTCCGGCCCTGAATGTTAATGACGGTACACTGAAGAAAAGGCCCAATGAATAATACGGTCTGAAAATTGTCCACTACTCCCGACAAGCCGGTTATTTTTTGGGCAGTCAATCAAAACACTCGGCCTGACAGAGGATTTATCATAACAAATGAACGGGAACGTTGACGCCATAGACGCCAATACTGAAACGCATTAAAACCGGATTTTCGACACCGCGCCTCTCAATTACCGTCTCCAGTCTCGTTCTCAAGCCTGACCCTGATGGAAAGCGCGTGCGCTGTAAGGCCCTCAATTTCAGCCATCCGGACAACGTCTGACGCATCGTCAAGGAAGGCTTTTCTGCTGTATGCAATGATGCTTGAACGCTTCAGAAAGGTTTCAACGCCAAGGGCAGACGCAAATTTTGCCGTTCCCATTGTTGGCAGAACATGATTCGGCCCTGCAATATAATCCCCTATTGGTTCAGGTGTATGCTCTCCCATGAACACCGCGCCCGCATTTTTGATCAGGGGCAGAAGGGCCCACGGATTATTTACCGCAAGCTCAAGGTGCTCCGGACCAATGAGATTTGCTATCTCCGCAGCTTCCTCAAGGCTTGAAACCACAAGAATTGCGCCGTTGGCCATTATTGAGGAGCGGGCGATTTCTCCCCTTTCAAGACCGGTGGCAAGCTCTTCCAGTGCAATATCAACATCTCTCGCCACTTTTTCAGATGTGGTCAGGAGGATTGCCGTGGCCATTGGATCATGTTCAGCCTGGGAAAGCATGTCGGCAGCAAGGCAGCGAGGGGATGGTGTATCATCCGCAAGCACAAGCACCTCGCTTGGCCCGGCTACCATGTCAATGCCAACCATGCCTGCCACAAGTTTTTTGGCAAGGGTCACAAAAATATTGCCGGGCCCAACCACAACATTTACCGGCCTGACGGTTCCGGTGCCAAAGACCATGGCCCCTATTGCCCAGGCGCTGCCAATACGGTAGATCTCATGAACGCCTACTTCAGCAGCGGTCACCAGAAGATGCGGACTGACGCGGTTTCCCTCACCCGGCGGGGTCGCAAGTATTATCCTGTTCACTCCGGCCAAAACGGCAGGCACGCCATTCATTACCACAGACGAAACAAGCGGGGTTGTGCCGCCCTGCCCTCCCGGTACATAAAGCCCCGCCGCCTCAACCGGCAAGACCGACTGTCCAAGTATAACACCGTCCTGTCTTGTCATGAACCATGACTTGTCCAGCTGGCGCCTGTGAAACTCATGCACATTTGATATGGCCTTGCGGATTATCCTTATGAAATCATCATCCACTTCACTGTAGGCAGCCTTGACTTCCGCTTCGGACACGGCGATGTGCTCTGTGCGGAATGTTTCGGAGTCGTACCTGCGGGTAAAATCCACCAGGGCTTCATCACCCCTTACGCGCACATCTTCAAGAATTTCCCTGACTGTATCTTCCTGGTTGGATGCAAGCTCGAAACGCCGGTCCGCAAGGCTCCTGATGAGTTTTTTCCCCTCTTCGGTCCTGCTGTTGACAATAGGAAGCATCTATCATTTCTCCCGGGCCATAATTGATGGTTTACACCGAATATTATTTGATTCGTCCCTCATTCTTGCGGGGCACCGGGATGTACTCAACCGTAGGCTCCCGCTTTACAGGCTGTGGAAAGAGGTTCATAAGCTGATATATCTCATCAGGCATGTTCTGGTTTACCGGCAGGCCCAGGGCCGATGCTTCCGCGCAGGTGATGGGATGGTCATGTGTCCAGGTCCCCTGGGAAAGCAGCGTTGCCAGCTCATCCACTTTATCCGGCTCGTAATTCCCTGAAAGAAGCTCGGTTACATTCTCCTTCATCTGCTTCAACGCCTTTTCGGCCATATCGCCCATGACAATGGATTTGTCATCCACCTTTTCGACCGGCTTGTCTTTCAGCACCCTGAGCAGGGAAGCCGCTGGAAACTGCCCCAGTTGGGGATCAACCGGCCCGAGCACGGCATGAGAATTCATGACAATCTCGTCGGACGCCAGCGCAATCAAGGTGCCACCACTCATTGCATGATGCGGCACAAACGCCGTAACCTTGGCCGGATGAGCCTTGACAGCCCGGGCGATCTGCAGTGCCGCAAGCACAAGTCCGCCGGGAGTATGCAGCACAATGTCAATTGGAACCTCACTGTCCGTCATGTGAATCGCTCTGATAATCTGCTCGGAATCGTTGACATCAATGTAGCGCATTACGGGAAACCCAAGGATGCTCATGGTCTCCTGCCTGTGGACAAGCAAAATGACCCTGGAGCCCCGTTTTTTTTCTATTCTTGCGATCATCCTGGTTCTGGCGGCTTCAAGCATCCTCTGCCGCAGAAGGGGCTGCATTGCAGAAATCATGAAAAAGATCCAGAAAATATCCATCATAGTCATTTGAAATCACCTCATCTCAAAAAAATAAAAATTTGTCCGTATTGTAATTTATGCAAACAGGTTTCACCCCTCTGTGATTATACTGCATTCCTCACAATCAGTCCCAGTAGGAATCATGACGGCCGGTAACACCCCACTGGGTCCACTGGTCACGGTATCTCCTGACACAGGCGGGCGTCCTTCCCCTGAACAGCCTTATGGTTGCCATTCCAAAAATGAATCCGCCGGCATGCGCCCACCAGGCAATTCCGCCCACCTCGTTGGGACCAGCAATAGAGAGGGTGCCTCCAAAAAGCTGCTGCATGAACCAGAACCCGAGGAAAAAGACCGCTGGCACATCGAAAAAAAAGGGCATAAACAGTATGGGAATCATTATAACTATACGCGCATGGGGGAAAAGCACAAAATATGCCCCCATGATTCCGGCGATTGCGCCTGATGCGCCAACGGTCGGTATGGTTGAGCCTGGATTTGTATAAATATGAACAACCGCGGCAATAATACCACACAGTATGTAAAACAGCAGAAATCTGAAATGCCCCAGCTCATCTTCAATATTGTCTCCAAAAATCCAGAGTGTCCACATGTTTCCGATAATATGCAGCCATCCTCCATGTAGGAACATGGAGGTGAGAAACGGCAGCATGGTACCGGGCGAAAGACCCGTAAGGCTGGCCCATTCAGGATGTGTGTAACGGGCTGGAACCAGCCCGTAAACATAGAAAAGCCTCTGAAGTGAGTATGGCCCCAAGTGTGTTTCAATTATGAAAAAAATAACATTTACAGCCATGACTGCCCACATCATCAGGGGTGGGCATCGCCTCGGAACGCTGTCCTGTACGGGAAACATTATCCGGTTCTCCTTGATGGCCCGGCACCGGCAAGCTTGTTTTGATCAGTAAAGCATAATCAAGGCTGACAGCCTAGATCATCAGACACCGGTTACGGCCCAGTTTTGGAACTTGTCAACGAATCCTTGCGATTTGCCGTTATCCAGCTGCGGAACGTGCGGATACGGGCCTGTGACCAAAAGGTGCTTTCCTCAGACTCCAACCGCATGCAACGCTTTGGCAAACCGTAAATGTGATAGCAGATGCCTTGACTGCCGATACCAGAATGACTGATCCGGCTCCGGCGAGTCCGGCACGGCAAAACCAGAAAAAAACGGCAACCAACACTTGGGATAACATCCAAAGTGGTTTATTATAGGGATGCTATCTTGATTTCAGGCAATTCCTCAACAGCCCCTTGCAAATTCTTCTGTATCTGAATGTAACCGTGCAGCTCTTTCATACTACACTACACGCCCTGTTCCGGGCAAGCAGATACTATTAAACAGGCACTCTTACGCATATGAAAAAAGAAACCGTCAACAGGCTTACCCTTCTTACCATTGTTCTGGCCATATCCATACTGTTTATCTATATGATACGCGGGTTCTTGATGGCCCTCTTCATGGCCGCACTGTTTGCGGCCCTGGTACAACCGCTTTACAGGATACTGTTAAAGAAATTTCATGGCCGCAAACAGCTTGCGTCTGGCATTACTGTTGCCGGGATAATTTTCCTGGTACTTGTCCCGATGACTATTCTGCTGGGCGTGGTTGTATCCCAGGCAATACAGGTGGGGCATTCCGTAACCCCGTGGGTGCAGTCCTTTATAAATGAGCCTACAGTCCTCTCCGGCTACCTGCACAGAATCCCCTTTTATGAACATCTGCTTCCATATCGTGATATTATTGTGCAAAAAGCAGGACAGGCCGTTGGCACGCTCTCGACCTTTCTGATTGACAGCCTCTCTTCCATGACCATGCTTACGGTAAATGCCGTATTCAGCTCCATCATCATGCTTTATGTAATGTTCTATTTTCTCACCATGGGAGACGTGCTGCTTGAAAAAATTCTGTACTATCTACCGCTTGAGGACAAGGATGAACGGCTGCTCCTGAACAGGTTTACATCGGTTGCCAGCGCTACCATCAAAAGCACACTAATAATAGGGATGCTGCAGGGCTTGCTCTGCGGCCTTGGGTTCAGTCTTGCGGGCATATCCTCTCCGGTTTTCTGGGGTACGGTAATGGCGGTCATGTCCATAGTCCCTGCCTTTGGCACGGCAGTCATCTGGGGCCCTGCGGCATTGATCCTTGCCATGGAGGCGGACTGGAAAGGGCTTGTCATACTGGTTGTAGTCTGCGGAATCATAGCCGGCAATCTCGACAACCTGCTGCGCCCGAGGCTGGTTGGAAAGGACACCGAGATGCACGACCTCTTCGTCCTGTTTGGAACACTTGGAGGAATCAGCATGTTCGGCATCCAGGGAATAATAGTGGGGCCGATCATCGCGGCGCTATTCATCACCGTATGGGAGCTTTATGGGAAATCCTTTCATCGCTATCTGCCAGAGGTAAGGTCATCCCGTGCGGCAAGGGAAGATCAGGCCATGCGCAGCAGCAGGGACATTGAAAGCTGAGCTTCTGTTCCAGGCCTTTTGCCACTTCAAATATGGTTCAGGCAAAAGCCTGTCATGGAAGCCGGCATCTCCGGTTGTTTGACAAAAGTGTCCCTGGCCGGCTCAAGCCAGGTGCCTGGATCAGGTATATCTGCCATCGACGGTGCTGCCAGGCCGCATCAGGTATGGTTCCCGGTTGACACGAATCCTTTTCACGGGTTATCTATACTGGCTTGGCTTTCCCGAGAATTATTTAATCATAAAAATCTTCATGATTTTGATGCGTTAAGCCTAACCAGACCAGTTGAACAAAACAGGTTCATCAAACATGACAATAAAAATAGAATTGGACAAATTTCACTGCAAGGGCTGCGGTGCCTGTGAAGAAATGGCTCCGGACATATTCAGGATGGATGAAACCGGTGAAAAGGCCGACCTTATCCAGGAAGAGGTCAAGGATTCTTCCGAAGTGGAACAGGCCGCTGTAATGTGCCCCACGCAGTGCATTGAAATTTCGTACAACCACCAGGGAGAGGAAGGGAAAAAAGATGCTTAAGGACGGAGAGAAGGGAGCTGTCCTCCAGAAAGACAGGAAAACCTACGCTATTGTGCCCCATATTCCGCTTGGAGTTGCAACTCCGGAACTTTTAAGGCAAATAGCAGACATTGCGGAAAAAAACAGGGCTGCAATCAAGATTACAAGTGCAAACCGCATAGCCGTTGTCGGCATCACGGAAGACAAAATTGACGAGGCATGGGCCGCGCTGGATACGGAACCGGGTGCAGCGGTCGGCGCCTGTGTAAGGAGTATCAAGGTGTGTCCCGGAACCACCTTCTGCCGTCTTGGAAAGCAGGATTCACTCGCACTTGGACAGGAGCTTGACAAACGCTATCACGGTTTTGCGCTTCCTGCCAAATTCAAAATAGGAGTTTCCGGCTGCATAAACCAGTGTGCCGAAAACTGCATAAAGGATATAGCCTTTGTTGGAAAGAGCGACGGCTGGACCGTGCAGGTAGGCGGAAATGGAGGATCACGCCCGGCGCTTGCCCGGCAGCTGGTATCCGGTCTCACCTTGGAACAGGCGCTTGAGATAACTGAAAAGTTACTTGAATTTTATACCGAAAATGCCAAGAAGATGGACCGCATGAGCAGGGTAATTGCGAGAGTCGGGATGGATCAGCTGAAAAAGGCAGTGCTTGGCTGACATGACACAAGCCAAACGGCACCATACAGGAAAACCGCAATGCCCTTGACCGGCCTTTTTAACGCACTGGGGCGCCGGGCCTTATCCTTTGTCGGAGAGCTTGGCGCAGTCGCCATTTTCTTTGTTCATGGCCTGCTACTGATCTTTTTGCCCCCGTTTCAGATCCGCAAGATCGTACAACAGGTCTATTTTATAGGCGTAAAATCTGTCCTGATAATTTCCCTGATAGGTCTTTTTACCGGCATGGTTCTCGGGCTCCAGGGTTATTATTCACTGGTCAAGTTTGGCTCCGAGGGACTGCTCGGCGCCGCGGTGGCCCTCTCGCTTCTGAGAGAGCTTGGGCCGGTTCTTGCCGCCCTTATGATAATTGGCAGGGCAGGCTCCTCAATTGCTGCGGAAATAGGCATTATGCGCATTTCAGAGCAGATAGACGCGCTTGACACCATGGACATTAACCCTGTCCGTTTTCTCATAAGCCCAAGGATAGCGGCGTCCATCATTGTTTTTCCACTTCTGACAGCGCTGTTTGACGTTATAGGCATTGTGGGGGGGTACCTCTCGGGCGTGGTACTCCTGGGGATCAACTCCGGTATCTTCATGAACAGCATCTACAATGCGGTTGTCTGGGCCGATGTAAGAGAAGGTTTTATCAAGTCGCTTTTCTTTGCCGCAATTGTTTCCACCATCTGCTGTTACCAGGGCTTTTTTACTCACATGAGACCCGGGGGGTTCGGAGCGCGCGGCGTCAGCCTCGCGACCACATCGGCGGTTGTTATCTCCTGCGTGCTTGTTCTTATCAGTGATTACGTGCTTACTTCGTTCTTGATGTAAGGTGCGGGAATCAGCGGATTATACAGCAATTTCACAACTGGCATATCAGGGCAAAAATTTTTGTTACAGGCATAATTCATGGCAGCAGACAAATCCCGCGAAGCGCTAATAGAGTTCAGGAATGTCACCAAATCATTTGGTGAACGTACTATCCTGGACAACGTCAATCTGAAAATATTCAGGGGTGAAATCACCGCCATTATAGGCAAGAGCGGCGTGGGGAAAAGCGTATTTCTGAAACATATTATCGGCCTGCTGAAACCGGACAGCGGAGAGATTCTTTTTCAAGGCGTCCCGCTGGAATCCATGTCAAGGACCCAGCGCACAAAATTCAAGCGCAGTATAAGCTATATGTTCCAGCAAAACGCCCTTTTTGATTCACTTGACGTATTTGAAAATATCGCTCTGCCCCTGCGCGAACGCACACGGATGAAAGAGGTGGAGTTAAGGGAGAAAGTCAACGAGAAACTTGACCAGTTTGAACTAAGGGAGGTCCTCGACCGTTACCCTTCCCAGCTATCGGGCGGCATGCAGAAAAGGGTTGCCCTGGCCAGGGCGCTTGTTACTGATCCGGAGATCATCCTTTTCGATGAACCTACCACAGGGCTTGATCCGCTGCGAAAGAATGCCGTGCTTACAATGATTGCACATCACCAGAGGGAGATAGGTTTTACAGCTGTAATGGTGAGTCATGACATACCCGATGTCTTTTTCATAGCCAACCGGGTAGCCATAATAGAAGACCGCAAGATACCCTTTCAGGGCACGCCAATAGAGCTTGAACAGTCTGATAACGAGGTGGTCAGGCAGTTCCTCCAGGGGCAGGAAAGCCTTAAGGATGAACTTACGGGACTGATGACCAGGCAGGAGATGGATCGCATGTTGCGGGCGGAACTGGCGCGCATGGGAGAGTATCAGTCCAGGCTCACGGTCATTCTCTTTACAATAGACGATCTCAAGGAAATCAGGGAAAAGGTAGGATACATACTGGAGCAGAGAATTGTACAGTGCATGGGGGCCATGCTGAAAAAACACTTTGGCATGATCGGCACTTCAGCCAGATTTGATTCCAGCAGCATCATTACCGTACTGCCCCATACGGACATTGAGGCTACCCGGAAGCTGCTTGAAGGCCTGGTTGAGGAGATGAAACAGATGGCGCTTCTCAAGCCCGAAAAGTACACCAAGGTGTGTGTTGATGTAACAGTGTCCGCCGGGCTCGCAATGACCACGGAAAAGACCTCGATGGAAAGTCTGGTTGACAAGGCCAGAGAGAATCAGGAGGTTATAGCCAGACTTTCATGCAGTGGCAATGGAGATGGATAATGAAAAAATACTCTATGGAAACCGTTGTAGGCATTTTTATTTTCATAGGCCTGATATGTGTTGGCTATCTTACTGTAAAACTAGGCAAGATGGAGCTTGTGGGCAGTAATTTCTATACCATTTATGCCAATTTCGAATCGGTTGGAGGCCTTAAAAAGGACAGCAGCGTCAAGATGGCCGGGGTGGAAATAGGCAGGGTAAGTGATGTGAGCCTTGACGTGGAAAATCTCAATGCACGAATAGCAATGAAGATACAAAAAGGCATACCCGTACAGGATGATGCAATTGCATCAATCCGCACAAGCGGCCTGATAGGTGATAAATTTGTCAGCATTTCTCCCGGCGGCTCTGACGAACTGCTCCAGGACGGCGATTTGCTTACTGATACCGAGCCTGCCATTGATATCGAATCCCTTATCAGCAAATATGTTTTTGGCGATGTAAAAAAATAGCTTTCATGGCCGGCACGTCTGTTGTTGCAGCCGGAAAACGGTCGTTGCCACGGCAAGCCATGTTTAAAAATTGACAATAATCAGGAGCACTCCATGAAAAACAGACTGGTTCCCCTTTCAATTATCCTTATGCTCACCTTGCCCCTTGCGGCTTTATGCCTGCATGCGCCGCCGGTTTCCGCCGCCCGCGGGGCAAGCTCTGCCCTATCTCCGGATTCACCAATGGGAGTTATTAAAAATGCCTACAATGCACTGATGCAGGTACTGAATGATCCGTCTTTGAAAGGTGAGGCCGCCAGGGAAAAACGCAATAAAAAAATTTCGGAGCTTACAGCGCGCATATTTGATTTCAGGAAAATTTCCCTGCTCGCCCTGGGCCGAAACGCCAGGAAATTCACAAAGCAGGAGTTTGATGAATTTGCCAGGCTGTTTTCCAGGCTTCTTGAAAATACCTATATATCAAGGCTTGAGGATTATGCCGACGCCAGGGTGAAATTTGACAAACAGAGAATATTAAACAAAAAAAAGGCCATTGTTGACACAATAGTAACATACAACGGCAAGGACATACCTATCAGCTACAGGATGTACAAACAGGGCGACAGATGGCGGGGTTATGATGTTCTGGTTGAAGGGGTCAGCCTTATCAAAAATTACAGAACCCAGTTTAATGAGTTGCTTTCAAAAGATAAGCCGGCAGAGGTTATAAAGATTGTGAAAAAGAGACTGGACGAACAGAAAGCAATAGAGGGCAGGAAAGAATCCACCAGGAGAGATAATGCATCCAGGGGTTGAAACTTTAGAATTGGTCGGGGCGGAGGGATTTGAACCCCCGGCCCTCTGCTCCCAAAGCAGATGCGCTGCCAGACTGCGCTACGCCCCGACAAAGAGCAGGCTCTTTTTAACACAGCCCGCAGGGCCGTTCAAGTAGGTTTTTGAATATCATTCCCCATCATGAACGATTAAGGCAAACTCTCCTTGTCAGCCGCCGCATATTCCATCAAGGGTTTCTTTCAGCTCCAGCATGCTGTAGGGTTTTGGTACCGATGCGCAAAAACCATAATCCTTGTAGTGTTCCACAACCCTATCTCCTGAAAAACCGCTGGAAACAATCAACCTCGCATCCCTGTCCATTTCCAGAATGGCCTGGGCGGCTTCAACGCCTCCCATGCCCTCAGGTATGGTCAGGTCGAGTATCACCGCACAGTAGGGAGCGCCCGACTCCAATGCACTGGCATACATACTGACCACCTCTTCTCCCCTGTCGGTAACATCACAACGGTAGCCAACGGCTTCTATCATGTCATGCACCATGTTACGAATGAGTTCCTCATCATCAAGAACAAGAATTTTGGCTTCCTTACGTACGGTCATTATGGGCACCTGCCTGTTTTTCAAGAAAAAATGTTATTATTACAAAACAATGTCCGGGAAATTGACAATCATGTATAACCACGGGTAAAGACACTATTTTTACCTGATTCACCAGCACATGCCGCTTTGATCTCCCGGCTCATTTCCGACAGGTTATCCCTTCTCAAGCATAATCTCAAGAGGAATGGCATCTTCCTTCGGGCCTACAGACATTGTACTCCCAAGGCGCCATTCCTTCACCCTGTAATCAGGGGCGACCGCCTCTCCTATCCTATTTACAATCCCCTCCAGGTCAATCACAGGATGCCTGGCAAACACCTGCGGAAGGCCGTAGGTAAGATTGCACGCAAGGCATTTGCCCGGGCGTTCCCGCAGACGGAATTCAAGATGAAGCACGTTTCCCGTTTCATTGAACCCTGCTGATTTCAGCAAGATATCAAATGCGCCTGATTCAACTCCACCGTACAGCGCTTCAAAAAATTCGTCCGCCTTCTCAAGCGGAAACAGCTCCTTTAGAAATTCATCTGTAATAACCGATTCTATCCTGTTGCTTTCCATAGACATATCTCCCTGATATTGCTGTGTCGGTGTCAGTGGAAATAATGGTTTTTGTGGTGATTGTGGTATATCTGTTTTCAGAATATACAGGCTGGGCTATTTAACACATATCGGCCCAGATGCAAGATTGATATTTGAGAACAGGGGTTCCCGCATGTTTCGTTGTTGAGAACATGCTCCCTTGCGCCCCGCATGACATTCTCCTCAATCATGCCTGGCATGTGGTTCAGCGGGCTTGAAAAAAAGGAACATAACAGTAAGGTACCGGTGATCCGCCGTATTGCCTGCGGCCGGGTACTGCCCTGTCTGGCGCAAGTACGTTCAGGACACATCCCAAACGGCTGCCTGCTGGTTCCGAAACTCTGGTTGCAAACATGAAGCTATATCAGCCATCTCTGTTTGATACCCCCATAACCCTGTACAACAGGGCGGTTTCCTGCCTTGTGGACCTTGATACTGAAAAGGCCCGAGAAATGTTCAGGCGTTACAGCGAGACAGTTGAAGATGCACAGCTGGCTTGCGAATATGAACTTGTGGCGTTTCTTGATGACATGGAAGTCAGGAATGCCCTTGCCTCGGACCCAGAAAAAGCAATAATGCTGTGGGATGAGTGGGAACGTGCAAACCGTCATCTCATTGCAGGGGGCATTGATACAGGCCCTTCCAAACCGTTTTTCTCCAGGATAAAAAAAGCCTACTTCCTTCAGATCTCAAATCTCCTTCTTTCAAAGGACAACTCACCTTATCACCTGGGCATTCCCCAGCACACAGGACTCAGATGCCATATTCTTGCCGGCAGATTCAGAAAAGGCCTTGAGGTTTATAAAGAGGGCCTTGCCAGCGCTGAAAGGCCTGGAACAATGCTTGGGTATATTGCTGAATGCCTGTATCAGTGCGGTCTTGAATCTGCCGCAAGAGACGCCTTCCTGCAGGCGTGCCTGTGTCAACCTTGTGAAATTGACTCCGCACTGATTTCCGACCATACTGTCAGGGACCTGCTTGAAACACCTGAAGCCATTTGTGATGAATACGACATACCGCCCGGCAAGTGGCGGAGTTCACGGGACTGGGCCGCTGCAATAGGCATCATTGCCGGAATATTCAATATTGAAATGGGAAGAGTCATTCATCCTGAAGCAGATCCGGAAAAAATTTTCAACTCCCTGTCAGCTGCCCCCAACGCTGAATATGCCAGGCCAGCATGCGG
>JALVQQ010000172.1 GCA_027025395.1 Deltaproteobacteria bacterium
ATTGAGCTTCTGGGCTATGATTGAGCCAAATCCGGCGCCAATCTGGGCGATGGGGCCTTCGCGCCCCCCTGAACCACCGGAACCTATGGTAATGGCGGAGGCAATGGTCTTTATCAGCGGGATGCGCCCCCTGATAATGGCATTCCTGAAGTGATATCCCTCAAGGGCGGCATCGGTGCCGTGTCCCTCCGTTTCGGGGGCAAAGGTGTAGATAAGCCATCCGGCAATGATGCCGCCAAGTGTTGGAACCACGATAAGCATCCATCTGACGAACTCCGTGTTGGTGTGCCCCAGAAGCGGATGCTCACCTCCCGGGCCATCAGGCCTGTAACCGGCGAGGAAGTCGAGAAAAAAGGTATGGGAAAGGTCCAGCAGGGAATAAAATATTACAGAGCCGAGCCCTGCGATAATGCCGGTTGGCAGGGCAAGGATGAGCACACGTCTCATCTGGAGCCAAGTTATGGCCTCTTTTGATATGCGGCCTATTTTTCTGAGCATAGGATCGTACCGGCAGTGACCTGTGGCGTCGGGCGGGCCAAGGAAACAGTTACATGCTGATTTGACTGAAATGATGATGTCGTTACATTCTTTGTATTATAGTTGCGTATTGCGGCTTGGGCAATGGCCGGGGTGCAAAGGGCGGATATTTTCAGGATAACTGAACTGTTGTAACTGTTTCCCGACAATATGTGTGCCTGCGGGGGACAAACTTTTCATGGGCGATATCTGGAAAAGGGCGCGGTGTCAGCGGCGTTGTCATGGCAGGCAGCGCACCGTCCATCCGCCAGGTCTGCTTCCACGGCATACTGCAGGCGGCTGCGGGAGAATTTGCATGGATGCGGGTACAGCTGGCTGTTTCGCTTGAGTCCTGTTCAGGTTTTGCAGTAGTTGTCTCTGATTTTTCTGATCCGTTTCAGCGACTGGGTCAGCCTTTCATGTCCAATCTTTCCGTTTTCAAGGGCTTTTGCAAGTTTTTTCACCGTGGCGCATATCAGGGCATGGGTGTGACATACGAGCAGCATGTCATGTCCTGCCATGAATGCCTCAAGGGCGGCATCAGGTACGGAACCGTGTTCCGTTATTCCGCCCATTTCGAGGTCGTCGGTTATGAGCATGCCGGAAAACCCAAGCTGCTTTCTGAGAAGTTCCCTGGCAACGATGCTTGAAAAGGAGGCAGGCAGAGTGCGGTCCAGGGCCGTAAAGATTACATGTGATGTCATTACCGAGCTTACGCCTGCATTGAATGCCCGTTTGAATGGATGGAGCGCTTGTTCCATATCCCGGGAAGATGCGGTAACCACAGGCCTTTTTATGTGCGGGTCGTCCTGAACCAGCCCAATGCCGGGGAAGTGCTTGGCAACCGCGGCAATTCCGCAGGCCTGCAGAGTGTCAATATAGGTTTTGCCCGCGGCCGCCACCGCCTGGCCGGAATGACCGAAGCATCGCTTTTCAAGTACCCTCTGCACCCTGTTTCCGGCAATGTCGAGAACCGGGGCCATGTTCATGCCTATTCCCATGCCGGCAAGCATGGCGGCCGTATCAACGGCGAGTCGCTTAACCGCTTCGATGCCGTTAGAGCCGGCCTCCAGCGCCGAGGGAAGGGGCGGCCACCATGGCGGCCCGAGGCGCTGCACAGTACCTCCCTCCTGATCCACCGCAATTAGGGCGGGGGGCAGACCGGCCTGCCGGCACGCCGTTTTCAGATCACTGCACAGCCGTTCAAGCTGCGCCGGACCGGCCTCGGCATTTCTGCTGAATATGATGAAGTTATTGATGCCATATGTGCTGATCAGCTCAAGTGCCCCACTGTCGAGAGTGGTGCCATTTATACCAGCCATTACCAGCCCGCCGCACAATCTGAGTTTTTCCTTGTCAGGCGTATATCTTTCCATGGAATCTTGCAGTATGTATTTTTCTTGAAGGCATTCATGCACTGCACTATTCTTGAAAGCCGGGGTAAAAATGCAAGGCATGCCTGCCATTGCCATGCAAGGGTGCATGCTCCGGCTGAATGGTGTACCCCGAAAGCCCGGGGCAGGGGTGTTGCGTTTTTTTCTAATCTGCTTGATATCTTACCAGGAATAACATGATATGACTAACCTTGAATCGGTTTTGCTGGGTGTGCTGCAGGGATTTACAGAGTTTTTGCCTGTGTCCAGCTCAGGTCATTTGATACTGGCTGAACATTTCATGGGGCTGAGGGATGTTCCGCTGGCCTTTGACGTTACCCTGCACATGGGAACGCTGCTGGCCGTAATGTTTTTTTTCAGGCGCGAGTGGTTGAAAATGTTGTGCTCCATGAGACCCGGTGGAGCGGAACAGGATCGCAGGCTGCTGCTTTTTCTTGTGGCTGGCACGATTCCCGGCGGACTGGTTGGCTACATGCTTGAAGATCTGGTTTCAACCGTGCTGCGTTCTCCGTGGGTGGTGGTCTGCATGTTGTCCGGTGTCGCATTGTTGCTGGCCGTGGCCGAGCGGATGGCCGGGCACTGCAAAAAGCTGTCCGACATGAAACTCGTTGACGCACTGGCCGTGGGGCTGTGTCAGGCACTGGCGGTCATCCCTGGCACCTCACGAAGCGGCATAACCATGACGGGCGCCCTGTTCCTGGGGTTCAACCGCACGGACGCGGCACGATTTTCATTTCTGCTTTCCGCACCCATTATTGCCGGCGCGGGGCTCTTTGAGGCCAGGAAACTGCTTGCCGGCGCACAAGGTGTTGCCCCGGGGCTTGAGTACCTGTGGGGATTTGTTGCGGCTGCCCTGTCGGGCTACGGTGTAATTGCATTTCTCATGAGGTATCTGCGTAACCATACGTTTTATCCTTTTGTATTCTACAGGTTGTTACTGGCCGCATTGGTGGCCCTTGCGCTGTTTGCCGGGAGATAAGAAAAATGGCTGCATTTAGCCGAATTGTAATTGTCTGTCTCGTTATTCCTGTTGCATGGCTGTCTTGCAGCGCCCAGGCACTGGAACAGCCAGCAAGGCTGAAACTGGTGAGAGCGCTGGCAAGGTCCGTGGTGGGAGTCAACAGCGCCGTATTGAAATCCCGCGAGCCGTTGCTCCCGGTCACATCTCAAGGGTCGGGAGCCGGGTTTGTCGTGGATGAACATGGGCATGTGGCAACGCTTAGATCTGTTCTCGCGGATATACATGCCGTTGAGGTTATTCTGAATGACGGAACCACCTGGCCTGCCCTTTTCAAGGGTGAAGACAGGGAGACGGGTATTGCGGTGCTTGAGATTCAGGCCCCTGATAATGTCCTGAACCAACTTAAAGGAGTTGACTTTGCCGCTGGAGGAGTGCTTGCCGGGCAGGATGGGCTGGTGCTCGGGCGTACAGCCGGCGGGGAACAGCTCATGGTTGCAGGCGGGCTTGTGGCCTGTGGCGGCCAAACCCTGCTCTCTGTTGATGGGGTCATGCTTTACGACGTAATCGTGCTGGACAGGACGGTTGCCCCGGTCCTGGAAGGCGGAGGCCTTTTTGATGCCAGTGGCCGCCTGTTAGGACTTATGGCGAATTCTCTGATAAAGACGGGACAAAATGATGTCCATGCGGATTTTGCCCTGCCCGCCGCCACCGTAAAATGGGTGGCAGGTGAAATAATTGCAACAGGAAAGGTAAGGAGGACCTGGCTTGGCGCCGATGTCGTTACTGTAAGTCCCGCACTGGCAAGGTTCCTGGGCCTTCCTGTTGCGCATGGTGTGCTTGTAACCTCGGTTGCACCGGATGGCCCTGCAGACAGGGCCGGAATCCATGGCTCCAGAAAGACACTCAGGCTTGGCAACAGGGTCTATCCGGTAGGCGGGGATATTATTACGGGTCTTGGCAAAAGCAAGATAGGCACGGACGCCGATCTGGTCAGAAAACTGAGAGAGTTCAAACCGGGAGACAAGACATTGATCACGTTATACCGGGGCAACAGGCGTGTCAGGTTGAAGGTGGTTCTTGGAGAGCACTGAGCGAATCTACAGGGCTGCCACTCGATCTCCACGTTTTTACTCCCACACCCATATTGGGCCTTGGCCTCCAGCCCTTGGAACGTCATGCGGCCTGCCGCTTCGGTTTTCCTCATTATGCCCCGCGCCGTCCTGATTGTTATTGGTTGCGCCTGAATGGTCCTTCCCGGCGCTGCCCTTCCAAGATTCAGGCCATAGCCATGAAAACCATCCGGCACTTCCGTTTTCAAGGGAGGGCTGCGGTGTCTGCCTTGCCCCGTTCACGTCCTTGCCCGCTTCAGGGGCCGGGACGTGCGTTTCGCTTTCGCCTGTTCCAGGTCTTGAAGATTGTCCGGCTGCATACGTCTGTTCCGGGCCAGCACTGACTCCTGGCCCGGAAGGCGTGTTTGTGCCTGGGGCTTTCTCGCCTGCCTGGCTTTTATCCCCTGCGCGTTCTGTGGTGCTGTCAGGGGCCGTGTCCCCTGGCTCTGCCACGCCGGCTGGCTGGACATGTTCACTATTATCGTTACCATGCCGCAGGCGGTTCAACTGCTCAATTTCGGCCCCGGAGATGTTTGAAGGCTGCGGATAAGCCGTTTCATCAGGCTGCGGCGCAACGGACGGCCCGTGTATTGCCTGGCCCGCAGGAAGAGATGCCCTGTAAGGGGCCGGATGGGAGGAGCCGATGTTCTCCCCAGGGATATCCCATCTCATTGACTCCCCTGCCTGTTTTATCTCAGGAGGAACCGGATATGGCAGCCCTGTTTCCGGCACCGGTGCGGGCATGGATTTTTTTTCATCATGGCCGCTGAAAGGCCAGACAGACCATTGACC
>JALVQQ010000173.1 GCA_027025395.1 Deltaproteobacteria bacterium
AGGATGACGCACCGCTTTTCGGGGAGGGCATTGGGCTTGACTCACTTGATGCGGTTGAACTGGTGGTGCTGGTCCAGAAGCAGTTTGGAGTGCAGATAGCCGATATGGAAGAGGGACGCACCGCATTTCAGTCTGTAAACACCCTGGCTGCCTTTATTGAGGACCGGCTCTCCCGGAAACAGGATTAAGAGTTGTCTGGAAGGCCCGTATATATAACCGGAGCGGGATGTGTTTCCGCAGTGGGCATGAACCTTTTGGAGCATGCTTCCTGCGAGGCACTGGCCAGGCAGAATGCGTCCGCCGTGCCCCCCTCTCTGTTTGAAACCGCGCTGGCGCATCCTGTATTTGCGGTAAATGGCCCATCCCTGTCACGCCATGCCAGGGAGCTTGCCGGGCATGTCCTGGCTGACCCTGACAGGCTTGGCAGGACCCAGTGCCTGTTTCTTTCGGCCCTGGCCGAGGCGGTGAAGGATTCCGGGCTTTCGAGAAAGAAACTTGCAACCATGAGAGTTGGGGTTGCAATAGGAACTACCGTGGGGGCGACTTTTACCGATCATGAAGGTTACTTTTCCTGGAAAAACAGGGGGGTACCCAATCCCGGGGGCGTGGCGGATTTCCTGGGCGGTAATCTTGCCCGGCTTGCTCACGCCGTGCTTGGCACCAGGGGGCCTGCATCAGTAGTGGTGAATGCCTGCTCTTCCGGGACAGACACCCTGGGCCTGGCCCTCAACTGGCTCAGGCAGGGAGTGTGTGACCTGTGTATTGCTGGAGGCGCCGACGCCCTTTCAATAATCCCCTACCACGGCTTTGCATCTCTTCAGCTCCTTGATCAAAAGCCGTGCAGGCCTTTTGATGCGGAGCGGGGCGGGCTAACCCTTGGCGAGGGTGCGGCCTGTGTCGTGCTTGAGCCTGCAATGCGCCGGGATGCTTCTGACAAGCATTTGACCGGCAGGCTGCTTGGGTATGGAGCAGCTTCGGATGCCTGGCATCCAACTGCGCCGCACCCCAGGGGGAGGGGGCTTGTTGCGGCAGTAAAAAACGCCCTTGATGATGCCGGCCTCACGCCGGATGATATCAGCCTGGTCAATGCACATGGAACCGGGACCCAGGCCAATGACAAGGCTGAATGCGCTGCAATCAGGGAAGTGTTCGGGAACTCTCCTCCGCCTGTCGTCTCTACCAAGGGTGCCACGGGCCATACCCTTGGTGCGGCCGGGGCGGTGGAGGTGATACTGACTCTGCTGGCATTGGGCAGTGGAGAGGTTCATGGAACCACTGGATGCGGAAGGCAGGACCCCTCCCTTGAAGCGCCGGTGCTCACAAGCAGCGACAGGGTTGCCCTCCGGGGAGCGGTTGGCATAAGCCAGTCTCTGGCCTTTGGCGGCGGCAATTCCGCCCTGGTGCTTGAGGCTGTCCGCGGGATGGAGGCGGCGCGTGAATAATATCGCCCTGATTTCTGCCGTAACGATTGATTCCGGGAACATTGCCCTGCCTCCGGGAAGCGCCAGGGAGTTGAGGAGGGCGGATAACCTTACCAGGATGGCGGTGGCCGCGGTATCCAGATGCCTGGGACAGGCAGGGGGGGCTGCCGGCCTTGCTGAACTGGACAGGCTCGCAATATGCGTGGGCCATGGCGCAGGCGCCATTGAAACAAATCTTGCCTTTGTGGAATCCTTCTTCGCGCACAAGGATATGTGCGGTTCCCCCACACTGTTTTCACACTCGGTACACAATACGGTCGCAGGCTATATTTCACGAATTTACGGGATAGAGGGGCCTTCCATGACATTAACGGATTTTGCGTGGCCGTTTGTCTCGGCTCTTGAACAGGCTGTCTGCCTGATCCGGGCTGGCATGGCTCCTGCGGCCCTGGTGGTCGGATGCGAGGGTGGAAGCAGGTTTCTGCAGGAGATTGCGGTGGAAATGGCCGGACGTCAAGTGGTGGACATGTCCAGGGCAATGGCGGCGGCGTGGCTTGTTGCAGCCCCTGGCACCCTGTCCGTGCAGTCGGCAGGGATCACAGCGGTTAATATGACCCCGCTTGCTTGCAGACCGGAGGAATTACTTTTAAGATTGAGTGAAAAATATCCAGAAATTGACGGGGACACATCTGTTTTGCCTTGGGGATATGCCCTTTCTTTGAACAGGGCTGCAAATGAGGCCCTTCATCTGGAAAAGGACATCCACTGGTGTGCATCAGCCGATTTTGGATGTGCCTGTGTGGATTTTCAAGGTTAACCCCGGACGGCGCATGTAGCGTTGTGCCTTTTCGTACAAGGCAGCTGTATCCTTGAAACAGGTCTGCTGCAAAATCTTAACCCAGGTATGGAGGCTATCATGAAAACGCACACAACTTTTTTCACCGTAATGTGGTTGTCGGGTGTAATATTGACGGCTTCACTGCTCGTTTCAGGCTGCGGCCCCAGGGTTGACAAGTCGGCCCTTGAGCAGATGGAGGCAAGGGTGCTGTATACCGGCTGCAACCTTTTCCCCGATACCAGGAAGAAGCTTGCGCTTTCGTCTGTAAACTACCATCTGCGCGGAGCTATTCTCAGATGGGGCACCGCCGTAAAAATTACCAGCATTGATGGCGGTAACGTAATGCTTGAGGATGTCCAGACAGGCAAGGTCTATCCATACGCATTTCATGGCAGGACACTTGAGGTTACCACTCCCGACTCGCATTTGAGCCGGTTCCTTCTGGAGGATATAACACCGCTGAAACATGAAGTTGACGCCATGCCCTATATAGACCGGGATGGAATCACCAAGGCGAAGGTTCTGAAAGGGATGTCCAAGCGAGCCGTGCTTGTTGCCATTGGCTATCCGCCGGAATTTGCAACACCTGATCCCATGAATGCCAGTCACTGGAAATACTGGTATGACAGGTTCAAACAGTTTGAGGTGGAGTTTGACGACACTGGCAAGGTGATTGCCATCACAGGTTACTATCCTGACAGAGAGAAATAGCACAATCGGGAATTGATTTGACTTGATCCAGGCCACTGCAGAACAGAAAACAGGCGGAACCGTCATGGTGACAGGCGGCAGCCGCGGCATCGGGGCCGCCATAGCCGTTCGGCTTGCCTCATCCGGATTTGATATCTGGCTGAACTACCGTTCAGACCATGAGGCTGCGTCAAGGGTGCGGGACGATATTGTTGCCATGGGCCGGGAGTGTGTTCTGCTTCCCTTTGACGTTTCGGATTTTGATGCGGCGGAAAAGGCCGTGCGGCCGCTGCTTGATGAGACAGTTCCCTATGGCATTGTGCACAATGCCGGATTTGCCCGTGACAGCCTCGCCGCCCTGATGACCAGGGAAGAGTGGGATGCGGTGATGGGAGTGCACCTTGACGGTTTTTTCAATATAGTCCGGCCGGTGCTCAGGCTGATGATGCGGAAGAGAAGGGGCAGGATCGTTGCAATAACGTCGGTTTCCGGCCAGGCGGGCCAGGCGGGCCAGTTCAACTATTCCGCCGCAAAGGCAGGCCTTGAGGGTGCGGTAAAGGCCCTTGCAAGAGAGGTCGCCCCCCGGAACATACTTGCAAATTGCGTGGCCCCGGGGCTTGTGGAAACTGATATGACATCAGGCCTTGCCGTTGAAGAGATCATCCCGCTTATTCCAATGAGGCGTCCCGGCCGGGCGGAAGAAATCGCCGGGGCCGTAGCTTTTCTCTTTTCCCGCGACGCTTCCTATATTACCGGCCAGGTCATAGGGGTAAACGGAGGGCTTTACATGTGAGTACCTGCCCCGTGCCTGAACATCCACCGGTTTCCGGTCCATGCCACACAATGTTTCCGGCGCCCGCCCTCGATTTTGTGACGCACCGTCATCCCATGCTCCTGGTTTCCTCCCTGGTAAAACGGGAAGAGACCGTGGGCATTATAGAGGCCACGGTGCCGGAATCAGGCCCCATGGTTAATGACGGGTCGGTGCTGAGTGAATATCTGGTGGAGATAGTCGCGCAGTCCATGGCGGTTGTTGACGGTTATGACGCCATGTGCGCCGGCAAGGCCCCTTCAGGCGGGTTGCTGGTCGGGCTGAAATGTTTCAAGATTCTCGCCCTGCCTTCTCCTGGCCAAAAACTCAATATCGTGCTGAAAAAACTCGTTGAATTTGGGCCAATGACGGTTATGGAAGGAACCGTTACTGCTGGAAACAGTGTGCTTGCGTCCGGGGAGCTCAAGGTATGGACCCCGGAAGAGTGAAAATTTCGGGCTTGTTACTGCTTTTCGCCGCACTCCTGTCTCTGCCAATGGAGGGGCGCGCCGGCACAAGGCCTTCTTATGCCTCTCCCGAGGCACTCGCCAGGGCCGTGGTCAAAAGGGCGTCCGGGACGCTGACTGTAACCTGCAACGTCGTGCAGGAAAAGCATATGTCAATGCTTGCCCGGCCCGTGGTGTTCAGGGGCACGCTTTATCTAATGCGCCCTGACCGTCTCAGGCTTGAATTCACCACACCCATGCAGTCGGTATTTATCCTTGATGGTTCAAGGATCCTGAAGTGTGGCGGCGCAGGCCGTTCTTTTGAAGTTGACATAAATTCAAGCCCGGCTCTCAGACAGGCGGCTTCCCAGATGCTTGCATGGGTAAACGGCGATTTCACAGGCCTTGCAAATATGTTTTCCATGTCCATGGCCCATGCCGGGACAGGAGTCGTTCTGAAGCCCCTGGAAACAGGTCTGCAAGGTGGCGTGAAGCTTGTAACCATCATGTTTCATGCAGATACCCTCAGGCCATCTTCCGTAAGG
>JALVQQ010000174.1 GCA_027025395.1 Deltaproteobacteria bacterium
CTTGATATTGAAGAAGTTTGGCTGTTGGTGTAAAAGGTCGTAACCCTTGCAAAAAAACTGCTTGTTTATCTGGCCTGTCCGGTGACCAGTTATCCTGTAAAAAGATCTTTTTTTGAAACAGGAAGGAGGACACTTCCATACTGTTATTGCAGGGGAGGGGATGGCTTGGTCTAATGGTGCGGGCAAATGCTGCGGCAGCCGGACATCCACAAGAATCCATAAGGGGAGGAAAAGAATGACAGCTTTTTTTTCACGTTCGGGACGGAGTTGTTTCAGGGCAGCGGTTTTTGGTGTCATGCTTGTCCTGGGAGTGTTTTTTTTCAGTTTGTCCATGGTATATGCCGGTGGAGGTCAGGCATATCCAAACGGAGCAGAGGCCTTTATGCCAGGGGCTGCTCCGCCGCCGGGCCTTACCATG
Organism: Deltaproteobacteria bacterium; assembly: GCA_027025395.1. GTDB lineage: Bacteria > Desulfobacterota > Dissulfuribacteria > Dissulfuribacterales > QOAL01 > S144-17. The sequence continues at coordinate 419 of JALVQQ010000174.1, forward strand.
ATAAATTATTTTTTCTGGGGTCATGCCGAGGATTTCAAGGATGATAACGGCGATACGGCGAAACATCCCAATGGCAAGGATCTGCTGAACCGGGTAGATGCAATGGGAGACCTGGTAAGGCTCATCTGGATTTCAAATTACAAGTTTCTCGGCGCCAACTACGGACAGCATTTTTTTGCCGGGCTTCTTTACACAGGCTCAAACTTCAAGGGGCCTGTGTCTCCCGACGGTTCGGAATCTTTTTACGATTTCAATTCTCCATATTTCATATACTCGCCCATTCTGCTCACATGGCACCTTATGCAGGGCCGGCTTCATATTGCAACCAGTCTTTGTGACATCTATTTTCCGTTTGACAATGAAGATGAAAACAACATTACCTCGGTAGGCCGTAATTTCTGGACATTCGAGCCTGTACTGGCGGTTACCTGGATGCCAACCAAGGCCTGGGAGTTTTCCACCAAATTCATGTATGACTTTAATACCAGACAGAACGATTATGTGAGTCCTTTCCCGGTTACAGCCGACCGTACACCCGGGCAGGAATTTCACATGGACTTTAATGTATCATATATGGTAATTGATAACCTGCGCATTGGCATAAACGGCTATTACTATCAGCAGGTGACTGATGATGATTTTGGCGGGGTGTCTGACGGTTTCGAGCCATTTTTCAAGGAAATGGAAGGGTGGCATTCAAGAGCGTTGGCCCTAGGCCCCGGTCTGTTTTACCAGCACAAGAACATGATGTTCACACTGCGCTACCAGCATGAGTTTGCGGTTCGCAACAAACCGGAAATGCAGAATATGTGGTTCAAATTCATTTATGTGTTTTAGGAGAAGATAATGAGTGACAGTTACAGAATCGTACTAGATGACAGGGAGATGCCGAAGGCATGGTATAACATACTGCCACACCTGCCCGAGCCTCTGGCTCCGCCAATTAGTCCGGCCACTGGCCAGCCGGTTTCTCCGGACGAGTTGAAGGCCATATTCCCGGATGCCCTGATTCAGCAGGAGATGAGCCAGGAGCCCTGGATAGAGATCCCGGAAGAGGTCCAGGAGATTTACAGGCTGTGGCGTCCAAGCCCGTTGCACAGGGCCCGCAATCTTGAAAAGGCCCTGGGTACGCCCGCAAGGCTTTATTATAAAAATGAGGGAGTGAGTCCTCCGGGCAGCCATAAGCCCAATACCGCGGTGCCGCAGGCGTATTATAACAAGAAGGCGGGTATTAACAAACTTGCCACCGAGACCGGGGCCGGACAGTGGGGAAGCGCTCTTTCCTTTGCATGCAGCTTTTTCGACATGACCTGCACTGTTTACATGGTAAAGGTCAGTTATGAACAGAAACCATACAGGCGAATCCTTATGCATACCTGGGGAGGCGAGGTATATCCTTCTCCAACGGACAGGACAAATGCAGGCCGTGAGGCCCTCAAGAAAAATCCTGATTCGCTTGGAAGCCTGGGGCTGGCCATTTCCGAGGCGGTAGAGGCTGCGGCAACTGCTGATGATACCAACTATGCTCTTGGCAGTGTTCTTAACCATGTGCTCCTTCACCAGACCGTTATTGGCATTGAGACACAGAAACAGCTTGAGCTGGCAGGTGACAAGGCAGACATAGTCCTTGGGTGTGTCGGTGGAGGATCCAACTTCGGAGGCATGATAGCGCCATTTGCACGGGACAAGATGCAGGGCAAGCATGATGTTGAAATCATCGCCATAGAACCCAAAAGCTGTCCCACTCTGACAAAGGGGAAATATGAGTATGACTTCGGCGATACCATGGGCCTTACCCCCATCATGCTCATGTACACCCTTGGCCATACCTTTGAACCGCCGGGCATTCATGCAGGTGGGCTGCGCTATCACGGTGACGCCCCCATTCTTTGCAATCTTGTGAAAAACGGCGTGGTGACAGCCAGGGCATACACCCAGAATCCCGTCTTTGAGGCGGCAGTGCTTTTTGCCCGCACCGAGGGCATTATACCGGCGCCTGAAACCTCCCACGCCATCCGCGGACTTGTTGATGAGGCCATAAAGTGCAGGGAGACCGGGGAAGAGAAGGCCATAGTATGCTGCTTCAGCGGTCATGGTCATTTTGACCTTGCAGCCTATGATGCGTATCTTGAAGGCAAACTTCAGGATTATGAATATCCGGAAGATAAAATTCTTGAAGCCCTGAAAGACCTGCCCAAGGTTTCGTCGTAAAATCCAGGTATGTTCCTTTGTCCCGCGGTCAGGTGCGTTAATGGCCGCGGGACTTGGTGATTTCACTGGTATTGGAGAGAAACTGATGCCAGAAACAGGCACTCCCCTTGAGAAAATTTTTATCGTAAAGGGTGATATTACCCGTCTGTCGGTGGATGCCATAGTTAATGCGGCCAACTCTTCTCTCCTTGGAGGAGGAGGGGTTGATGGCGCGATTCACAGGGCGGCGGGCCCGGAACTGCTTGAGGAGTGCCGGAAACTTGGTGGATGCCCGACCGGCGAGGCTCGAATAACCAGGGGATACGGCTTGCCTGCAAGGTATGTAATTCATACGGTAGGCCCTGTCTGGCGTGATGGAAAACATGGTGAATATGACCTCCTGGCATCCTGCTACAGAAACGTGTTGAGACTGGCCTTGCAATATGATTTGAACACTGTGGCCTTCCCTGCCATAAGTACAGGGGCCTACAGGTTCCCGCCGGCAAGGGCGGCTGAAATCGCACTGCGCGAAACCGTAAAATTTATCAACCGCCATAGTGCAATAAAAAAGATTTTTTTTGTATGCTTCAGTCCCGCCATCTTTCAAGCATATAAAAACGCTCTTAAACAGTATGCCAAATCACAAGTATAACTTCGCATGACGGGGCTTTATTATGATTCGGCAATCAGTCTGATTCCCCCCATGATTTATTGAACTTCAAATTGACCATCAGGAGACAAAGGAAATGAAGAATATCTGTCTGACTATAATGTCACTGCTTACCGCCTGCCTGTTTTTGTATTCCAATGCCAATGCTGACCAGAGCCGGATAGATACCATACTGAAACGGGGAACCCTGGTTGTTGGAACAACAGGCCACTACCCGCCTTTGACAGTAGAATCCGCGAGTGGAAAGCTTATCGGGCTGGATATGGATCTGGCAAATCTCATGGCCAAGGCAATGGGGGTGAATGTCAAGGTGGTAAGGATGGCAATTGATGCATTGCTGCCTGCCCTTGCTAAGGGCAAGGTGGATATGGTTATTGCAGGCCTTACCATTACACCCAAGCGTAATCTTGAAGCCATTTTCGCAGGGCCATACTTCGTTACAGGACAGAGTATTCTTACAAAACAGGAGAATATTTCCAATATGAAGGGGCCTGATGACATCAACAGGCCTGATTTCAAGCTTGCCGTAGCCGCCGGAACCACCGGGGCCGAAGTCGCAAAGGCGTTGTTGCCCAAGGCAGATATCAAGGCTGCGGACAATATGCAGGCCGCCTTGACAATGCTTCTTGAGGGCAGGGTGGATGCAATTATGGCGGATCAGCCGTTCTGTGTCGTATCGGCGTTCCTGAATCAGGACAAGGGACTTGCTTCATCTGATCCTTTTACGTTTGAACCTCTTGGAATAGCGCTTCCCAGGAATGATGTTCTTCTGATGAACTGGGTGCAAAATTTTCTCATGATGATGGAGGCCAATGGTCAGCTCAAGCAACTGAAGCAGTATTGGTTTACTGATCCCAGCTGGATGCGGCAGCTTCCGGACCAGATGCTAAAGGGTAAAACTTTTTACAGGCCTGTCATCTGATAGCCCTTTGGGAGAAAATGTTGAGGATTTGTCAAGCCTTTTCTGCAGTGAGATGGTTATTGAAGCATATCGCTACGGTTCCGGGGCGGCAACCATTCAGCCTTTTGGCAATGGCACGCATGCTGAGTCCCTGCCGGTGCAATGAAATGATGTCCATAAAAACCTCTGTTGAAATCATGGTGCTCATCTCCTTTAATGAGAAGGCAAACATCGGGTGAGGTGGTACACTTTTCATTGCTATTTTGGGTACAGTTTTGTTTTGCCACTGACAGTTCTATAGCCGGAGCCGTCTGCACTCAATGCTGGGCTAAAGAAGTCCGGCTGAACACGAAGCGGACTATTTTAGGATTGCAGCCTAATAATGGCGTTTCAAACGCAAATGACTCCCCTTTCCGGATATAAGGCATTACCTGTCTTCCTTCCCGAGATCGATCTCTGGACTCCACTCCTTCCACTCATCTTCAGGTTCGGGATAGAGTACAAAGTGAGTGCCATCT
>JALVQQ010000175.1 GCA_027025395.1 Deltaproteobacteria bacterium
TTTTCCTGTGTCCATATTGCCGCCATGCGCGGTCTGCTGTATCGTTCAATCATTACTTGTGAACCCTGTCCTTTCAAAATATGCTCCGGCGCCGCACAGGCCATTCAGGCCTTGTCGCCTGTGCCCGGGAGACTTGCTGTCTTAAATATTTTGAAACATATCAAAAAAAAACACCGCGTGCAATTCAGCTAAACGGTGATCCTTTTTTAGTGCGACAACAGGCAGGGAGTCTGCATGACCCCGTTTCACAGGCAATATATGAATCTGGCTCACGCCTCATGTGCGGACAGGCGCATCTGACTGTTCCGTTGGCTGTTCCTTGTATTGTGGCCACATAGCCCTGCAAGCCGGAACAAAAGAATTTGCACTGCATTATACTGGAAATTATCTTGTCTCTGAGTGCTTCGGGCCAACAAGTTCCATGACACAGTCTGAGATAATATTATTTATAGATTACGGTTTTTATCCCCAGAATACGCGGCCAGGCAGTGATGACCACTCCGGCCTGAAACCGGCCCGGGCGCGGCATGAGTGAAAAATCATGGATTCCAGGCAGCCAGGTGATGAATTTGAAAAAAGGGCGCTCGAGGCGGCCATCCGCGTATCCGTGGTGGCAGTGCTGGCGATATGGACCTATCAGATAGTAAAGCCCTTCCTTATTCCGGTAATTTGGGGCATTATCATTGCCGTTGCCGTTGAGCCGTTTATTGCAAAATGCACGCATCTTGCCGGCGGAAGGCGAAAGCTTGTCGCCTCTGTCTTTGCGCTGACAGTCGTCCTGGCCCTGATAGTTCCCGTGGTGATGCTGTCGGCCTCGTCATATGATGCCGTTATTCCTCTTCTGAAGGGGCTTGAACACAGGGAAATGTCAGTCCCTCCACTCCCTTCCCATATTGTCAAGTGGCCTTTAGCAGGCCCCTATATCGCAAGGGCGTGGACATACCTGACCACAAATATGGGCGGAGTCATCAGGCAGTTTGCTCCCCAGCTCAAGGCTGCGGCGGGTTTCCTGCTTGGTTCCGTTGGAGGCGGGGTCAAGGCGGTGTTTACATTTATTGTTTCCGTAATCATGGCCGGGGCAATACTGGCCACCGCCGAGGACGGCAAGGCGGCGGCAAGACGAATCATGAGGCGTTTCGCCAATGACCGGGGAGACAAAATACTGGAGCTGGCCACGGCCACAATAAGGGGAGTGATGCTGGGCGTGGTCGGGGTTGCAATAATTCAGTCCGTGCTTTCCGCCCTCGGGTTGATCATGGCGGGGATTCCGGCTCCTGGCCTCTGGGCAGTGCTGGTGCTTGTATGCGCCGTAATTCAGCTCCCCCCGATACTGGTGCTTGGACCAGTGGCCGCCTGGTATTTCAGTGTGGCTGACACAACAGCTGCTGTCATGTTTCTTGTCTGGAGCATCCTCGTAAGCTCCAGCGACAGCGTTCTCAAGGCCGTTCTGATGGGAAGAGGCGCGAGGATTCCAATGCTCGTTATACTTGTGGGCGCCCTGGGCGGCATGATGCTTTCCGGAATTATAGGACTTTTTGTCGGCGCTGTGATTGTTGCGATCAGTTATGAGCTTTTTATGGCCTGGATCAAGGAAGAGGCAGTTGAAACCGATTGATCACGCATTGAACCAGCCGTGCTTCAGATGCGTTTCAGGGTATCCACGACCTGTTCCTGTTCATCAGGGGTTATGAAGGGGTGCATTGGCAGGGACAGCACCTCGCCAGCAGCCTTCTCCGCTTCAGGGAAAGCCCCTGCCGGAATGTCCAGGCAAGAAAATACCTCCTGCCGGTGGACTGGAATCGGGTAGTGGATTGCGCATGGTATTCCTGCCTCCCGGAGCATCCGGACAGCGGCATCACGCTTCCCTCCCGGAATCCTCACAGTGTACTGGGCAAAAACACTGGTGCAGCCGGGACGCACCACCGGAGGCACGATGTCCGGCGCCTTTTCCCTGAGGAGTTCGGCATACAGCCCCGCGGCCCTGTTGCGTGCTTCAAGCTCCTGCTCAAAATGCGGCAGCTTGGCGCTCAAAATCGCCGCCTGTATCGCATCCAGCCGGCCGTTAATTCCCGGCATGGCGTGGACATAGCGTTCCGTCTGCCCGTGCACCCTCATTGCCCTGAGTTTTTCCGCAAGGTGGTCCCGGTCAGTAAAGATCATGCCTCCATCACCGTAGCATCCAAGAGGTTTTGACGGAAAGAACGAGGTTACGCCGTAGCGGGAAAGAGCGCACGATTTTCTGCCCATGTATTCCGCGCCAAGCGACTGACATGCATCTTCGATAACAAAAAGCCCGGCTTCCTGGGCCAGATGGTTAATCTGGTCCATGTCAGGACAGTGGCCGTACAGGCTTACCGGAATTATGCCCCTCAGTCTTGCCCCCGCCCTGCGGCGCTGATGTATCTTTTCTTCAACAGAGGCCGGAGAGATGTTAAAGGTGTCAGGCTCGATGTCGGCGAAAACCGGCACTGCCCCCCTCATGACGATTACCTCGGCGGTTGCTATAAACGTAAATGGCGTGGTGATGATCTCATCGCCGGGCATCACCTCCTCGGCCATGAGACAAAGCAGCAGGCCGTCGGTGCCTGATGAGGTGGCTATGGCATGTCTTGCGCCTGTAAAGCCTGAAAGCTCCTGTTCAATTCTGGCCACGGCCTCGCCCATTATGAACTGCCCGCTTTCAAGCACCTGCTTGACAGCCGCGTCTATCTCGCCGCGGTACCGCCTGTACTGCCTGTCAAGGTCTATAAATTTCATCAAAAAGTTCCTTTTTCGCTCTTTTTCAGGCGGTCAATGGCATGCTTCAGAATCCCGGCAGCCGCCTCAACCGATTCATCAGTGGTATAACGCCCGATGGAAAAACGCAGGGCGCCCCTGGCCACGTCTTCAGGAACGTCCATGGCCGCAAGCACATGGGATATGCTCTCTTTCCTGTCATGGCATGCGGCGCCGGTTGACGCCATTATTCCGGGAGATGCCCGCAGGATTTCGGCTCCGGTCAGGCCGGGAAAGCTCACCAGCAGCGTGTTGGGAAGGGCCGCACGGGGGGTGCCCAGCCTGATTACGGCATGGCCTGATATGTCGTGAAGCATGGCGAGGAATCTGTCGCGGAGGCCTTGGATGCGTACAATTTCCTCCTTTAGGTCTTGCGCTGCAAGCCTGCATGCGGCTCCAAGCCCTGCCGCAAGCGGCACCGGCTCGGTGCCGGGACGCATTCCGTTCTCCTGTCCGGCCCCGAACATGATATTGCCCCAGGGGCTCCCCTTCCTGACATACAGCGCGCCAATGCCCTTTGGCGCATACAGCTTGTGCCCGGCAATGGTCATGAAGTCAACTCCCAGGGCTTTTACATTCACCTCCATCTTGCCAATGGCCTGGGCCGCATCCGCATGAACCGGGATACCGCGTGCATGCGCTGTTTCACATATCTTCTCAACAGGCTGGATTACCCCTGTCTCGTTGTTTGCCAGCATGACTGAAACCAGGCACGTCTCATGCTTCAAGGCGGAGAGCACCTGGTCGATCAGCACGGTTCCGCCCCTGTCCACACCTGCCAGGGTGATGTCCCATCCCTTTCTGGCAAGCTGCTTGCATGGGTTCAGCACGGACGGATGTTCAATGCGGCTGGTAACAATGTGTCTGCCAGGCAGATCAGGCCGGTTGAGCAGCCCGAGCAGTACGGTATTGTTTGATTCCGTGCCTCCGCTTGTGAAGATTATTTCGCCGGGTTCGGCGTTAATGCATGCGGCCACGCTCTCCCTGGCCTCTTCCAGCACGCGCCGCGCCTTTCTGCCCAGGAAGTGTCCGCTGCTGGGATTGCCCCAGCACCTTTCCATTGCCTCGGCGGCGGCATTGATGGCCTCGGGAGCAACCGGGGTGGTTGCATTGTAATCCATGTAAATATTGGTGTTATTGTCCATGTTGTGGTAGATAAACAGACGTCAAGGTGTGATGCCGACAGCCGGCTGTCCCGGCTGATTATCCACGGGCAGCCGGCGGCTGCCGTTTTGCTTGCCTGCTTTGCCAGTTTTTTGCGTTATGATACCTGAAACTCCATGATTCATCCACACCAAACACGCCTCCTGATTGCCGCCTTGCTGCTGACCCTGCTGCACGGATGCGGAGGGAAAACCCGCTGGCACGGGCATTTTCCCAAGGGCGGAAAGGGCACCCAGAAGGCATACACCATAGCGGGGAAAACCTACTATCCCCTGCCGTCGGCACAGGGCTTCAGGCAGACCGGTTATGCCTCGTGGTACGGGCCGGGGTTTCATGGCAGGAAGACTGCAAATGGCGAACGCTACGACATGCATGCCATGACGGCCGCGCACCGGATACTTCCCATGAACACATGGGTCAGGGTGCGCAATCTTGACAATGGAAGGGAAGTGGTTGTCCGCATTAATGACAGGGGGCCGTTTGTAAGGAACCGTATTATCGATCTGAGCCATGAGGCTGCGAAAAAACTGGGTATCATAGGCCCGGGAACCGCCAAGGTTGAAATAACAGCGCTTGGCGAAAGCAGGGTTGATGGTCACCGGGAGTCCGGCTTCAGGAAGCATCCGAGTCTTACCAGTGGGAATTTTTATGTGCAGGTAGGCTCGTTCAGAAGCAGGGTAAACGCCTGCGCGCTGAGAGACAAGCTGTCACTGCGTTACCGCGGGGTGGTGGTAAGAAGGTATGATTCAGGCCGGGGGACCTTTTACAGGGTGCAGGTATTTGCCGCCAGGGATTATTACAAGGCCAGAAGGATAAGGGCGGTATTTGAGAGAAATGGTTTTGAGAACTGCTTTGTGGTAAGGTGGTAGGCAGCTTGCGCGGCCATGTATTATCGCCGCTCTGGGTTTGTGAGCGCTCCGCGAAGCTTTTCCGCCATGCAAGGCACCTGTTTTCAGGTTAAGATATCCAGACATCACCTTTGAACCGTTTTGGAGGAATGAAAAGTATGACCCACAGAGTCGAACCCCGCAAGCCGGCTGAAAATGGCCAGGCCGGTTTCACGCTTATCGAGCTGCTGGTAGTGGTAATAATAATTGGTCTGCTGGCAGGCCTGGTAGCCCCAAAGTTCTTTGGCAAGCTCGGCACCAGCCGTCAGAAGACCGCCAAGGCCCAGATAGAGCTTTTTGGCTCCGCCCTTGATGAGTTCAGGCTTGATAACGGCCGTTATCCAAAAACAGAGGAGGGGCTTGAGGCCCTCAGAAAGAATCCTTCTGGGCTCAAAAACTGGGCCGGCCCCTATCTGCCAAAGGCCATTCCAAAGGATCCCTGGGGCAATGATTATGTTTACAGATCACCGGGAGAGCACGGCGATTACGACCTCATGAGCTATGGGCGGGACGGTGAGCCCGGCGGTGAAGGCGAGGACGCCGATATCGTTAGCTGGGAATAGGGGCGGTTTCTCATGCCACTTTCAACGGATAACGCCCCTGGCGGTGCAGGCGGCCGCATAAGGAAAATGTTCGGGCTGCCGGAAGGAGCGTCAGGCAACATGGCTGAAAACGGCCAGGTTACCGCAAACGGGGGGCAGGCCGCTGACCAACCATTTGCCCGTCCGGACCCGGCGGAGTTCGGTTTTACCCTCATGGACGCCAGGGATTTTCCGGAAGAGCCGCCAATGGTCGAGGGGTTTACTCCCCAGGTCATGAGGCAGCTGAAGGCTGTTCCCCTGTCCGTTACCCAGGACCTGGTCACCGTGGCCATGGCAGACCCCCTGGACCTGTATCTCAGGGAGATGCTTGCAGGCATATTCCGGGCAAGGATAAAGCCCGTATGGGCCGAGGAAGAGGATATAATAGCCGCCATATACAGGTGGTTCGAGGCTGATATTGACCTTGACGGCGCATCTGACGAGGATGCAACCGAAATAGACGACAGCCTCTGGGACAACCCCGAGCAGTTGCGGGACATGGCCAGCGAGGCGCCGGTTATCCGTCTTGTCAACCATGTCATCAGCCGTTCCCTTGAGGTCAAGGCGTCTGACATACACTTTGAACCCTTTCGTGACCAGCTCAAGATTCGTTTCCGCATTGATGGAGTCCTTCATGATGTGGAGACCGTATCAAAAAGGCTTCAGCCAGCCATTACCTCCAGGCTGAAACTGATGGCGAAGATGAACATAGCAGAGATGCGCCTGCCCCAGGACGGGCGCATAAAGGTCCGGGAGGGCCGGCGCGAGATAGACATCCGTGTTTCATCCCTGCCAACCCTGTTCGGGGAAAGCATTGTGCTGCGCCTTCTGAACCGGGACGAGGTAAAGCTCGAACTCTCAAGCCTCGGGCTGTCAGATGACATACACGGGAGATTTGACTCCATAATAAAGCGGCCCTACGGCATGGTCCTGGTGACAGGCCCCACCGGAAGCGGCAAGACCACCACCCTTTATGCGGTAATGAACCGCATAAACTCGCCTGACAAAAAGATTGTCACTGTCGAGGACCCGGTTGAGTACCAGCTTGATGGCATCAACCAGATTCAGGTGAAATCCGAAATCGGCCTTACATTCTCATCCGCGCTTCGCACCATCCTGCGGCAGGACCCTGACGTTGTGCTTATCGGTGAGATCAGGGATTCAGAAACGGCTGAAATCGCGGTACAGTCGGCACTCACAGGTCATCTCATGTTTTCCACCCTGCACACCAATGATGCCGCAAGCGCGGTGACCCGCCTCCAGGAGATGGGCATTGAATCATACCTGCTGTCGTCATGCCTTCTGGCCGTCATGGCCCAGCGCCTGGTAAGGAAAATCTGTCCTCACTGCAGGGTGAAACAGCCTGTGAAGCCTGGTTTTATTGAAGAAATATCCAGGGTAATGGGAGCAGACATAAAAGATCCTCCGGAATATTTGTGGCGCGGGGAAGGCTGCAAGGCGTGCGCCAATACGGGATATTCCGGCAGAACCGGCATATATGAACTTCTTTTGATGGATGAAAGGATCGAGAGCCTGGTACTGAATGAAAAAGACAGCGGGGCAATTGCCGCCGCGGCGCGAGCGGCCGGAATGCGTACCCTTCGCCAGGACGGCATCTTGAAGGTACTTGCCGGGGAAACCACCTTTGAAGAGGTAATGAGAGTCACCAACTGAAAAATGTGTGCCAGAACCATAATCAGGCGGGCCGTCAGGCATGTCTCCGGTTCGGCGGGCCTTGGCGGAACCGTAAAACCGCCGGTGCCTTTTCCGGACTCCGGTCTTTTTTTGTCAAATGCCTAATTTTCATTACGAAGCACTTGATGCCTCAGGACAGAAGATAAGTGGGACCCAGGAGGCGAACAGCCAGGATGATCTGGTGGCGTCTCTTGTCGCACAGGGCATCCAGCCCCTGAAGGTCAAGCGCCTTCAGCAGCTCGAGGCCCTGTGGCAGAGCAGGAGGAGCAGCTTTTCCCACGACAATATACTCTATTTCACAAGGGAGCTTGCAGATCTTCTCGGGGCAGGAATCCCGGTAGAGCGTGCCATGGCCATCCTTGAGGAGTCGGCGGATGAGCCGCGGGTGCGCCAGCTCATAAGGGATGTGCGGGCCGACATACAGGGCGGCAAGAAACTTTCCGAGGCCCTTTCAAGATGGCCTGAAATTTTTGACAGTCTCTATGTCAACATGGTCCGCGTTGGCGAGATGGGCGGCGTGCTGCCTGATGTATTGAGCCGGCTGGGAGATTTCCTCGAGCGCGCCAGGGAGACAAGGAAGTTCATAATAAGCTCTTCCATCTATCCCTCCATACTGATGCTGGTGGGAATCCTGTCTGTTTTTATCCTTGTTACATTCGTGGTTCCCAAGTTCGGACAGATATTTGAGGACATGAATCAGCCCGTGCCATTTGCAACGGCCATAATCATAGACGCCAGCACATTTCTTCGCCAGTGGTGGTGGCTGATAGCCGGTACCGCCGCAGTGGCCGGCGCCGCATTCCATTACTGGAAGCGCAGTCCGGAGGGCGCCAGGCAGTGGGACAGGATTGTGCTCAGACTCCCGGTGGCAGGGCCGTTTGTCCGCACGGTGCAGATGAGCAGGCTGTTTCGAACCCTTGGAACCCTGCTTGAAAGCGGCGTGCCCATCCTCAAGGGCATATCACTGGCCGCAGAGGTAATCACCAATTCCGTGATACGGAGCGCAATGGAGGATGTGTACCGCGGAGTGCGTCAGGGCAGGAGCCTGAGTGTTCTCATGAAACGCACCGGAGAGTTTCCGTCCCTGGTCGTTCATCTCGTGGCTGTGGGGGAGGAGACCGGGGCACTGTCAAGGATGCTCCTCAAGATCGCCGATGACATGGACGCCAAGATTCAGAATGACACCAAGATGTACCTGTCCATGGTGGAGCCTGTTACAATAGTGCTCATGGGGCTTGTGATCGGCGGCATCATTCTCTCCATGCTGATGGCCATATTCGGCATAAATGATATCGCAATGTAGCGCGCGTTCTTTGTCTGTGGCTTCTGAATCCCTTAACAGATGCGGTGAGGCAGGTTTTACCCTGGTGGAGCTCCTGGTGGTGCTGGTGCTCATTGGAATTATGAGCGCGCTTGTATTTGTGTCAGTGGCAGGCGGACTCCTCAAATCAGAGGAAAAACAGTTTGTGAACAGCTTTATACAGGATGTTTCCAGGGCCCGGGCCGCAGCCCTGGCGGGCGGCAGGGCCGCAGTGCTGGTAATAGACGGCGCCCGCAGGCGTTACAGCATTGGACGTAAGAAGTGGAAGGATATACCCGAGACCCTGCAGGTTGAGGGAGAGGACATTGCCGAGCTGTCAGAAGATGAATACGGCATAATCTTTTATCCTGATGGAAGTTCAAGCGGCGGCGAGATAGACATAAAGTGGGATAACGGGCCTGTGGACAGGATAAGCGTGGACAAACTTCTGGGGCTGATACACACTGAGCATCTGTAACCCTGTGTATCTGTTTGCAGAGTACCGCTTCCCCGGCGCAGCCGGCGGCTGGAAGCACAGGTTCCGCGTCAATTTGGCCCGTTGCCAAACAGGCAGGCCTTCCACGGGAATCATTGGATGAAACTGAACAGAAGGATTACAAGGATTCGCATGAAACCGTTTTCCTCGCCAGTGCCTCGCAAGGCAAAGGGCTCTCCGGGCTTTACCCTGATGGAGGTGCTGGTGGCCACCGCAATAACCGGAATTGCCCTTGGGGTGCTGCTCTCCGGTTTCGCCCAGGGGCACAGGCAGGCCTTCAGGGGGGACATGGCCCGCAGGGCGGCGGCCGCCGCCCAGGTGGTGCTGCACCAGTTCAGGACCAGTGAAGATGGTTTTCCCGAAGAAGATTCAGGTGAGATTGAAGGCTTCGATGGCTGGAGATACAGACTTGAGTCAAAGGGGCTGGCGGTAAGGATCAGTGAAACCGGCTCCGGCCAAGATGAATCCGGAGAAGAGGAGGAAACGCCGGGGCTGGAGCTGGAAGTGCCTGAACTGAGGGAGGTTGAACTGTCTGTCATTCCACCGGGCGGGAACCATCCCTTTGTGCTGGTGACATGGGTTGACCCGGGGGGAGCATAATGCGCCGTCCTGATTGCAGGGGATTTACCCTGCTTGAACTGCTCATATCAATAACCCTTGTCTCGGTAATCGTGGTTATACTCTCCATGTCCGTGCGTACCGCCCTGAGGGCCTATATCAAGGGCCGTGAGGCCAACAGGGAGACAGTGACCGTTTCCGCCATCCGGGGACTTCTTGGAAGGCAGCTCCGCATGGCCGTAAGGCCCGGCACCTCCAGCCTGGGCAAGTATTTCAGGTTCAGGGGAGAAAATGACCAGCTGATCTTTACAACCACACACGCCCCCATGGGCTCCAGGGCAGGCGGAATATTTCTCGTGGCGTACCAGTTTCAGGACAGGGACAATACCCTGCTGTATGCCCAGCGCATAATCACCGAACCTGATGAGAGGAAGGCCGATCCTCCAGGCGCGGTTTCCCCTGAGCAGATAAAAAAGATGCGGGAAGACGGCTGGGATGTGTCCCTGGTCCCCGGGCTTGAGTCCGTGGAGTTCTCATACCTTGACAGGGACAAGGAACTCGATCTTGATGCCATTGACAACTGGCCATCGTCCTGGATCAAGGATGCAAGGCTTCCTCAAGCCGTTGGGCTCGTGCTCAGGTATAAAGATGAAAACAGCGGGCTCGAACATGAAAGCCGCCTCTTTTTTGAAATCCCTGCCTGGAAGACCGCGCGGCGCAGGCAGCTTTTCGGGCCATGAACAGAAGAGTCAGGGACGGCATGCATAAATTCTGTCTGAAGCTTTCCGGCTGGCTGGAGCGGACGAGGCATGGCTCCAGCCTGATGCCCGGGCGGTCCTGCGCCCGGAAAGGGACAGTGCTTATCCTTGTGCTGTGGGTGCTTGCCATGCTGACTGTTCTTGGCGGTTACCATGCGGTTGAATCACGCATAAGGAGGAATCTTGGCCAGGAGGCATGGAATGAACTTCAGGGCAGGGAAGCGGCCTATTCGCTTCTGAGGTTCTCGGCCCTGAAGCTTGCCCGCTCCGGGGCAGGCAGAACTGATGACATGGAGCCTGACAGCGGGCTTGATGGCGGCGATGAGGAGCTGCGTCTTGATGCTGACGGAACTGAATATTCAGTGCGGTTTGGCGATCTGGAGCTTGAATTCAGTCTCAGGGACGAGAGTGGAAAACTCAGCATAAACAAGGCGTCACAGGCACAGCTTGAAGAGCTGTTTGCCGGGTTGCTTGGTGAAGATGCGGAAGAACGGGCGGCTGTTATAGCCCAGAGTATAATGGACTGGCGTGATGCCGATAATATAAGCCGTGATGATGGAGCGGAAGATTCGTGGTACAGTGACCTGGTTCCGCCCTACCACGCGGCTGACAGGCCATTCCTGCTCCTTGACGAGTTGCTTCTTGTTAGGGGTATTGATATGTCACTCTATTATGGCCCCCTGGAGTGGCGCGATTCTGAATCTGATGATCCGGAAGATTCTGAACCGGCATGGAGGGGAAGCCTGAGAGATCTACTCACCGTATATAACGATTCCTCCGGGGTTTCAAGGGCGTATGCCGCAGCACCTGTCAAGGCTGTCATGGAGGGCAGCACCGCCGGGGCGTCCAGGAAGACACGGACAATATGTCTTACGTTCATGCACGAGGGCACCCTCTATGCGGTTTACTGGAGCAGGCAGGTTAACGGGAGGTTCAGCGTGATTCATTGGACCGAACAGGCCATGCCCGGAGCAGAAGACCGCTGAAAAATCATCAGGCTGATCATGGACGCAATGCTGACCTGAGGAAATTTTGACGGCAAGTCCAAGGATTGCCCCTAGTGAACAATTGTTTGCCGCTTTTTGCAGCGCCGGAGACGGCGCCTGGCAACCGTATTATCTTTGCATGGCGCAAGGAGCCAAAACCGCCTTTATGTCAACACGCTGCTCAACAAGCCCCTGTTCAAGCATTGTGCTTGCGGTCCGCTTCCATGCTTCAACATTGATCCGTCCTGAGCATACGCCACGGTCAAGCACCAGCGGGCGGGTTGCACGCAGCTGCTCTTCAAGCACGGCAACCCGGGCGTCCGGATCGATGGTGTTAATGGCCGCGGCAACGGCGTGTATATTGTTTTCCAGAAGGGCGTCCGTCCATGCCTGAAGCAGCACCTGCCTGAACATTTCAGCAAATTCCGGCCTCTTGCCGCATATTTCCTCGGAAGTTATCAGTGAATTTGCCGGAAAATCTATCCCGTACTTTTCAGGATCAAAAAAAGCCGCCTGGCTGCCCCGCTGCCGCAGGCGTTTCTGAAGCACTATCCCCTCTGTATTTCTGTAAACCGGCCACAGATTTACCTCATGCCTCCAGAAAGGTGCATAGTCATAATGAACCCCGTATATGTAAACATCCAATCCGGGGCGCAGGCCAAAACGGCGCATCAACGCGGTGAACACGGCCTCATCGTTTCCGCCAAAAGTGATGCCCACGGTAAGGCCCGCCAGCCGGGAGGGGGCTGTTATGTCAGGGGTTACGCCCCGTATGTATATCCACTGCAGGGGATTTTTCTGGAAAATCTGCGCAAGCACCCGGATTCTTGCGCCTTTTGAGACCGCCCTTATCACCTGATCCGCCGAGGCAATACCAAACTGTGCGCGTCCCAGCTCTATATCAGTGATTGCGTCATGCCCGCTGCCTCCTTCCCTGACAGCAACAGACATGCCCGCCCGGCTGAAAAAACCTGCCCTTTCAGCCCAGATGCTCCCGGCCGCACTGACGTTTCGCAGCCATTTAAGGCGCAGTGTTACGGGTACAAGGCCAGATTCGGATTGTTCAGCGGATTTTTCCGAGCCTGACTCATCGGAGCAGGCAGCGGCAAACAGCATCAGCGCCGACAAGATAGAAACAGCGGTCAAACGGCAACCGCATATCACTTTTACTGAAAAATTCATTCACCAACCCAGCGTTAAAAACCAGATGTTATCTCTCTATATTATAAACCGGCACGATCCTCCCTGCCAGTGCGGCAGATGCAGCCAGGTTATGAAAATGATCAAGACTGAATCTGCTGGTTCCGCCATAATGCGAGGTTCCAGTTGTGCAGGCGGTGTTTTCAGAAAAGATTTAAGCTCCTTGAAGGAGAAGCGCGCATGGCAGAACAACTGTACCATATTCGCGGCAGGCAAATCGACTGTAAAACCATTGATTTTCTCAACCGGCAAATCCCGGCATAAAGGAACAAAAAAAGACGATGCGGCGTGAATGCAGACAGCCTGGAAACCACCAAAAGGTTCTGTATGGCCAAATATAGCATCAACACCTTAACGGTATGATAATATTACAATTTTTGTTCTTAAGTTAATGATGTTGGATTGTAAATTGCGGGTATTCCGTTTATTCCTGCTGCAAGCCTTGAAGCCCGCTCCAGGTTGGCGGCGTTCAGTTCTTCTTCGGCCCTTGCAATAATATTTTCGAGGTTTTTTTGCTCTTCATGCGGGATTGCTTCCCTGACAGACGCATTGCTGCAGGCAAATATCAGTTTTTTGTCTTCAGGGCCGGCAGTGTTTGTGAGCAGGCTGGTTCCGCATGGAGACAATATGAACAGGGGTTTGACGCTGTTTATGCATGTTTTGGTCATTGTATCTTTGTGTATTGTTGAATCGCTCACTGTAAAACCTTGTGTGTATTGTCATCTGTTTTCCACAAGCTTCAGCGCCAACAATGACCATTTTTCAAATTCATGGGCCCTGTCCTTAATCTCTGATGCCGTGAACCATCCTTCATGTACCAGGTCTTCCCCATCCGGCCTGATGGCTATAACGTCAGTGCCTGGAAGATCAGTAACAAAGACCGCCCCGATATGCACCTGCCCCACATGGTCGGAGTCATCATTTATCCAGCCCCGGAAATGCATGGAAAAACGGGATATGTCATCCCCATTGAAAACAAGTTCCTCTTCTCTTTCCCTTTCAAGGGCTGAATGAAAATCCCTGACCGAAAACCGTATGCCGCTGGTGTCAGATGAATTGATATGTCCTCCAACACCAAGAGAAAGCCTTCCGGCCAGGCGGTTTTCACCAACTCCCGAGCCACGGCGGAACACGAAATATCGCTTGTCAACCCTGAAAAGCTGGTACGGAATTACCTGCTTGAAAGACGCATCTGTTTCGGCCCTGCCCCTGGGAATAAAATGCAGGGGGAGTGCAAGTATTGTCTCTACAGGCGGGGACTCCATGATG
>JALVQQ010000176.1 GCA_027025395.1 Deltaproteobacteria bacterium
GCGTTTGCGCCGCATAATACGGCGGCAGAAATTTGTGATAACCTTTGACCGGGCATTCCGGCAGGTGATAGAGGCCTGCGCCACTGCGCGGAACCGTTCAACAACTGGCACCTGGATTACGCCGGAGATGATGCAGGCCTATCTTCATCTTCACCAGGCCGGATATGTTCATTCCGTGGAGGCCTGGAGGGACGGGAGGCTTGCCGGAGGGCTTTACGGGCTTGCTCTCGGGGGCATTTTTTTTGGCGAATCCATGTTTTTTAATGAACCTGACGCCTCAAAGTGTGCTTTTGTTTTTCTGGTGAGATGGCTGCGGGAGATGGGAGCCGGGCTTATTGACTGCCAGGTAACAACCTCACACCTGGCCCGTTTCGGCGCCAGGGAAATCTCCAGGGAAGATTTCCTGTATCATCTCGAACGGTTGAAGTTTGCCAGGTGTCTGCCGCATGGTCCCTGGCAGTCACCTTCCTAACAGGTCTCCAGGTCAGGCTAAATGAAGCGTCATTTATCTTTTGCTTGACATCCAATATGCCATGTGATAGGGAGATAAATGTATTTTTAAGGTTTTTGCCGGTATGTCCTGAATCAGGGGGTATGGCATACAGCGAGCGGCAAAAGACCTGTAAAATTCACCTGCTCACATAATCTGCATATTGAAATCGATGCCTTCACCAGGTGAAGAGGAGGACGAGCTATGTACAGTAACACTGTGCGTGCCAACCGGGTCCTTGAAGGCAAGGGGGCGGAAATGATTCCGTGCTCATTAGATTGATATGCATTTATAGTCAAGGCTGTATAAGGCAGTCTGGGAGGAGGCACGGTCATGATGAGCGGTTTTGAAACCATCGTCATGTATCTGGGCATGTCATTCATCGTTGTGGTGATCATGCTCGTTGTTTCTGCACTGCTCGGTCCTTTTCGTCCCAAGCCGAGAAAGGCTACCACATTTGAATGTGGTGTACCTCTTCTGGATCCCGGCCACAAAAGATATGCTGTCAAGTATTTTCTTGTGGCGGTTCTTTTTCTTGTTTTCGATCTGGAAACAGTCCTAATTTATCCCCTTGCAGTTAAATATCGTGATTTGGCCCAGCTCGGCTGGGGTATATTCATTGAGGTGTTCCTGTTTGTGGCAATATTGCTGGCCGGACTGGTCTACGCCATCAAGAAGCGCGCCATAGACTGGGAATAGTGGAGACTGGATTATGGGATTTCAGGCTTATCAGGGTGAAGGGTGGCTTCTCACCAAGGCGGAACAGTTAATAAACTGGGGCAGGAGCCGGTCCCCGTGGCCGTTTCCTTATGGAACCGCCTGCTGCGGAATCGAGCTTATGGCCGCTCTGGCGTCAAGTTATGATATGGCCCGGTTCGGTGCCGAGCGCGTGGGATTTTCACCACGGCAGTGTGATGTGCTTATTGAGGCTGGAACCATTACCAAAAAGATGGTTCCGGTGCTGAAAACCATTTATGCCCAGATGGCAGAGCCCAAATGGGTAATTGCCGTAGGGGCATGTGCATGTACGGGCGGGGTTTTCAGGACCTATTCGACGCAGCAGGGTATCGGCAGCATCATCCCGGTTGATGTATTCGTGCCTGGCTGTCCGCCGCGGCCTGAAGGCATCCTTTATGCGTTGCTGAAGCTGCTCGACAAGATTCAGGAGGATCACCCTCTCTACAAAAAGCGGCAGGAGGTCGCTGAAGCACTGGAGGCCGGAAAATGAGCCTCAAGGAAAGAGTACAAAGGTGCCTGGGGGATGATGTTATTGCCATTACAGAATATAGGGGCGATTTGGGGATTGAGGTGCCGAAGGGGAATATTGTTTCGGTTCTCACCCGTCTCAAGGAAGATGAAACGCTCGGGTTCGATTTTTTGACCGATCTCTTTGGCGTGGATAATCTGGATTATTACGCCAAGAAGAAGAAAAAACCCAAAAAGAAGGCCGCAGGGGAAGAGGAACTGGTGGAGGAGGAAGAGGATAAGGGGCCTCCTCCGCCTCGCTTTGAGGTTGTGTATCTGCTGCAGGCGCTCAAGACCAATGAGAGGCTTCAGGTCAAGATAAGGGTTCCGGAAGATGACATGGAGGTTGATACGATTACAACCATATGGAAGGCGGCGGACTGGCCCGAAAGGGAGGCCTTCGATATGTTTGGTTTCAAATTCCGTGGACACCACAACCTCAGGCGCCTGCTCATGTGGGATGAGTTTGAAGACCATCCCTTAAGAAAGGACTATCCGCTTGAAGGAAAGGGAGAGGAAAGACATCTCTCATACGACTGATAAGAGGAGGCCAGGACAGCCAAAGGGGGAGGCTGTCTGTATTCAGGGAAGACTCCTTTCTGATTGATGAATGCAGCGGGGTTCATCAGTCAACACCGTAACGCAAGATGCGCCAATGGCGCAGAGTTATAAGTGGTTTCAGGCTGTACAAGGCAGGTACAGCGTCTCTGGACATGAAGAGGGGAGTGTTGCGTCTGCTCAATGCAGAGACAGCATGACGCTTCTCCAGGGACTGTGCCTTGACGATCCGGTGACAGCCATCAAGCGCATGGAGGAAACGTAGTGGATTATGATCCGGTATGCCAGATAGACAGGGACCCCGATGATCTGGTCACTATCAACATAGGGCCAACACACCCGGCCATGCATGGTACCCTGAGGGTTATAGCCAAGACCGATGGCGAAACCATCGTGAGCGCCGAGCCTGAAATCGGATACCTGCACCGTGGGGTGGAAAAGCTGGGGGAAAATTTCACCTACCATCAGTTTATTCCTCTGACCGACAGAATGAACTACTGCTCTGCCATAGCCAGCAATGTGGCGTACGAAATGGCTGTGGAGAAGCTCATGGGCATAAAGGTTCCGCCCAAGGCCCAGCTTGTCAGGACCATAATGATGGAACTCGCCCGCATAGCCGACCATCAGGTGCTTGTAGGCATCCTCGGGGTTGACCTTGGCGCTCTCACTCCTTTCTTCTACCTCATCATTCAGCGTGAAGAGATTTACGATATTTTCGAATGGTACAACGGTGCGCGCCTTACCAACACCTTTGGAAGAATCGGCGGCGTCAACGCCGACCTGCCTGACAAGTTCCACGAAAAGTGGCCTACTCTCCGAGATACAATCCGCAAGGCCAATGAAGAAACCGATGCGTTGCTTACCAAAAACCGCATATGGCTTGACAGGTCCGTTGGGGTAAATGCATTTTCAGCAGAGGATGCATTGAACTGGGGATTTACCGGCCCTTGTCTCAGGGCGTGTGGCGTCAAGCGTGATCTCAGGCGGGATGAGCCCTACATGTTCTACGACCAGTTTGATTTTAAAATTCCGGTAGGAAAGCATGGCGATGTTTTCGACAGGTACATGATCCGAATGGAGGAGATGGAGGAATCCGTGAAGATCATTGACCAGGCATATGCCATGTATCAGGAGATGCCTGAAGACGCGCCGCTTATGGCAAAAGTTCCCAAGATTATCAAGCCACCGGAAGGAGAGTGTTATCATGCCATTGAAACCCCCAATGGCGAGCTTGGCTTCTGGATACGGAGCGACGGCAGTGACAAACCGTACAGGATAAAGATAAGACCGCCCTGCTACATGGTCTATCAGGCCTTTGGCGAACTGGTCAAGGGAGACATGATTTCCGATACAATCGCCTGTCTCAGCAGTCTGAACATCATAGCAGGAGAACTGGACAGGTAAGGAGGCTGTGCCCATGGAAGACTGGATAATTGATCTTATCAAAGTGGTGTTCATCTGGGTCTGGTGTCTGCTAATAGCTGTGGTCATGACGTGGGTGGAGCGGCGTGCCTCAGCCATGATGCAGGACAGGCTTGGACCCAACAGGGCTGGGCCATTCGGGCTTCTGCAGCCGCTTGCAGACGGCATAAAGCTGTTTACCAAGGAGGAGATCATACCGGAAAAGGCAAAGTCCATTCTTTATGTCTTGGGGCCGGCGCTATTTGCTCTACCCGCCTTTTCAGCATACGCCGTTGTGCCGTTCGGAGACAAGATAGTTCTTGGAGGCAAGGAGATTATTCTTCAGGTGGCTGATGTCAACATCGGTTTCCTCTACGTTCTTGCAATCGGTTCCATGGGCGTTTATGGCATGGTGGTAGGCGGATGGGCGTCCAACAACAAGTACTCCATCCTTGGCGGTCTCAGGGCCACGGCGCAGTTGATATCCTACGAGGTGCCCCTGGGGCTGGCGCTGCTGGCCGTGGTTCTGCTGTACGGTACATTCAGCCTTCGCGAGATGGTTTTTCAGCAGAGCGGTACATTCCTGGGGTTTCTGCCCAACTGGGGCTTTTTCAAGCAGCCGCTCGGTTTCATCCTGTTCCTGGTCGCTGCCTATGCAGAGGCCTCCAGGGTGCCATTTGACCTGCCCGAGGCCGAATCCGAGCTTGTGAACGGGTATCATACAGAGTACGGCGGCATGAAGCTCGGTCTCTATCTCTTCGGTGAGTATGTCAATCTCGGTACGCTTTCCGCCATCATAGTCACTATATACTTTGGCGGCTGGCAGCTTCCCTATGTTGACATGAGCGCATTTCTGGGGCCCGTGGCATACGGCATTGCGTCATTCCTGGTTTTTTTCCTGAAACAGGCATTCTTTCTGTTCCTGTTCGTGTGGGTGCGCTGGACCGTGCCGCGTTTCAGATATGATCAGCTCATGGGACTGGGATGGAAATCGCTTATTCCACTCTGTCTTGTTAATTTCTTTATTACAGCACTGCTTGTTCAGTTAACAGTGTAGGTGGAGCAGAACAATGCCCAAACCGGTTGTGAAAAAAGAATATCCGCTTACCGTCCGGGTCTATTTGATCGAGATTATCAAGGGCCTTGGGCTTACCTGGAAGCACTTTGTTAAAAATATCAGGTACTCATTCCGAAAGGGGCCGCATACGGTTCCCACAACCTGGCAGTACCCCGAAGACCGGCGGCCCATATCGCCCAATTTCAGGGGGGCCCACATGCTCATGCTCAACGACAGGGGGCAGGAGCTGTGTGTTGGATGTGGAATGTGCGCCCGGACGTGTCCAGCCAAGTGCATAACCGTGAAGCGCGGAAAGCCTGCCGAGGGTGAGGAAGACAGGTATGCGGGCAAGACCTGCTGTGAGGACTTCACAATAGATATGCTGAGGTGCATCTTCTGCGGGTTCTGTGAAGAGGCGTGTCCCAAGGGGGCCATCGTACTCGGACAGGGACATGAGCTTGCGGAGTACACCATGGAGGCCTGTATCTATGACAAGGCCAGGCTCCTTGCCAACTATGAAGCGGCAAGGGCGGCGGGCACTCTGAAACCCAAGCCGAAAAAAGTGCCGGTTGATGCTCCTCCGCCCAAGGCTGCTGCGGCGAAGAAATCCGCTGCAAAGGCAGCTCCGGCAGCCAGGAAAGCGGCAAAAGACGCAAATGGGGCGGGAAAGGAAGCAAAAAGTCCTGAGGGCGACAAGAAATAGCCGGTCTGAAGGCCTTGCAGATCAGGCCTTCGCCAATTGGCAGGAGTGTACTTTCCAGGAGACTACACTACAAATAATCAGGGGAGCAGGTGATATAATGGACCTATACTTTATTACCTTCGCAGTGATGGCTGTTGGTGCGGGAATCTTCACAATTACAGCCAGGGAAGCACTGACAAGCGCCTTGGGACTGCTTACGGTTTTCGTGGCATGTGCGGCTCTTTATCTCCATCTCCATGCCCCGCTCATTGCGATTTTTCAGATATCAATTTATGCCGGGGCCATACTGGTCCTTGTTGTCTTTGTCATCATGTTGCTTATGTCGCCGGATGACAGGTTTGAGGCTGTCCAGCGGAACATGGCCTACAGGATAATGGGAACCATTGTCGCCCTGACCATGCTGGGCGCGCTTGCCGCTGCTCTCAGAGATGTGACAACCGGGGGGCCGGCGCCCGCGCTGCCTGAAGGATTTGGTTCTCCGGCAAGGTTTGGAGAGCTGTTCTTCAGTGACTATCTCATTCATTTTGAAGTCGCTTCGGTACTTCTGCTGGTGGCGCTTGTAGCCGCTATATATCTTGGTAAAAAGAAGCTGTAAGGGAGTGGACAGATGGCAACGCTCAACTATTACATAGTGCTGGCATCCATCCTTTTCGGATTGGGAGCCGTCGGGTTTCTCACAAGACGGAATGCACTGATCCTGTTTATGTCCGTGGAGCTGATGCTCAACTCGGTAAATATGATTCTTGTTGCCTTTTCCAACTTCAGGGCGGAGATGGCCGGTCAGGTTATGGTGCTCTTCATATTCGCCGTTGCGGCAGCGGAAGTTGCCGTGGGGCTGGCTATACTAATAGTCCTTTTCAGGCATGTGAAGTCAGTCAATGTTAACAAGTTCAACGTCTTAAAATGGTAAGGGCTTAAGGAGCTGACATGGAAAACTATCTATTTCTCATTCCACTGTTTCCGCTGGTCGGTTTCCTCATAAATGGCCTCCTGGGTCAGAGGATAGGGAAGGGAGGCGTTTTTTTCACCGCCTGCTCCGCCATTGGTTTCGCCTTTGTGGTTGCGCTGTTCTCAGTCATTGATCTGGTTGGCAGGGCTCCTGAAGAGAGGCAGCTTATTCAGGTGCTGTGGAACTGGATAGCCGTGGGCGATGTCCATGTTGAGCTTGGTTTTATGGTTGATCAGCTTTCGGCGGTGATGATTCTCATCGTCACGGGCATAAGCTTTTTGATACATATCTACAGTGTAGGATACATGCATGACGATCCCTCCTACTGGCGTTATTTCGCCTATCTAAATATGTTCGTCTTCTTCATGTGCCTGCTGGTTCTCGGAAAGAACTACCTGGTAATGTTCGTTGGCTGGGAGGGAGTTGGCCTCGCCTCTTACCTGCTCATAGGATTCTGGTATGAGGGCGACGAAAACGCGGATGCCGGCAAAAAGGCATTTATTGTAAACAGAATCGGAGACTTCGGGTTTGTTCTGGGTATGTTTGTGATGTTCATTACCTTTGGCTCCCTGGACTACAACGAGGTCTTCCACAGGGCGCACGAGATGTTCCTGGAGGGCGCTATAACAATCAATGCACCGGTGATGATCGCCATGTGTCTGCTGCTGTTTGTGGGGGCCACCGGCAAATCCGCCCAGATCCCGCTGTATGTATGGTTGCCGGACGCCATGGCTGGTCCTACCCCGGTTTCCGCGCTCATACACGCCGCCACCATGGTAACCGCCGGTGTCTATATGGTGGCCCGTTCAAATATACTTTACACTCTTGCCCCCACGGCGCTCCTGGTGGTTTCCCTTGTGGCGGTTGCCACCGCTCTTATGGCCGCAACCATAGGCATACTTCAGAATGATATCAAAAAGGTTCTTGCCTATTCCACGGTGAGTCAGCTTGGTTATATGTTTGTAGGCGTTGGCGTAACCGCATACTGGGCCGGAATTTTCCATCTCATGACCCATGCCTTTTTCAAGGCATGCCTCTTCCTCTGCTCCGGTTCGGTAATCCATGCCATGAGCGGGGATCAGGATATGCGGCACATGGGCGGCCTCGCAAAAAAGATGCCCATTACATACGCGACCATGCTTATCGCAACACTTGCAATAGCAGGCATGCCGCCTTTTGCGGCGTTCTTTTCAAAGGATGAAATCCTGTGGAAGGCCTTCACGTTCCCGTATTACCCCCTCATGGGCAAGATAATATGGTTCGTGGGAACCCTGGCGGCAGGCATTACCGCCTTCTATATGTTCAGGCTGATATTCATGACATTCCACGGCGAATTCAGGGGTACAGAGGAACAGGCGCACCACGTGCACGAATCACCTGTCACAATGACATTTCCTCTGGTTGTTCTTGCCTTCCTGTCCCTTACCGGCGGCTGGCTTGGAATACCTCATCTTATTGGTGAAAAGATTGGTCACGTACCCAACGTGCTTGAGCATTTCCTTGAACCCGTATTTGAACATTCACAGGCAATTCTTGCAGGCGTTGAGATACACGAATACTCCCATGGAGTGGAGTGGACCCTCATGGGCAGTTCGGTGCTTGTTGGTGCAATAGGCATATGCCTCGCCTACTTCATATACATGGTCAAGGATGCAGACTTCCGCAAGCGGCTTGCAGAGACCTACAGGCTCCACTACGACCTTATATACAACAAGTACTATGTTGACGAAATTTACTATGTGATGGTTGTCCTCCCAATCTACTATTTCTCGGTGTTCCTGTGGAAGGTGATTGACGCCTTTTTCATTGACGGCGTGGGTGTAAACGGCGCTGGCTGGCTGGTAAGACGTACGTCAGCCGGACTAAGGTACATACAGAACGGATACATACAGACCTATGGCGCATACATGTGCCTGGGGGTGGTGGTGATTCTCTGGTTCTTCCTCGGGGCTCACTGATGCTGCCTTCAGGAAACTATATATTGTTACAGTTAACCAGGACGGTGAACAGTCCAGTAATCAGCAAAAGGGAACTTAAGGGTCTATTATGAATACTCCTATACTGACATATGTCACATTTCTGCCTCTGCTGGGAGTACTTGCTATCCTGTTTCTTCCACAGAAGAGTGACCGGCAAAAGAATATTATCAGAGGGGTAGCCCTTGCGGCCTCGCTTCTGACATTTCTGGCCTCATTAAGTATTTATGCCGGATTTGATGCTGATGTGGCAGGTTTCCAGATGATAGAAAAGCATTCCTGGATACCCTCTTACGGCATAACCTATCATCTGGGGATTGATGGAATATCCTTCTGGCTTGTGCTGCTCACCACTTTCCTGACCCCCATTACTATCCTGTCCACCTGGTCGGCCATAGAAAAGAGGGTCAAGGAGTTCCAGATAGCAATGCTGGTCCTTGAAACAGCCATGCTGGGAACCTTCGTTGCGTTGGATCTCTTCCTGTTCTATGTGTTCTGGGAACTGATGCTGATTCCCATGTATCTCATTATTGGTGTATGGGGCGGAGAACGCAGGATCTATGCGGCCATCAAGTTCTTTCTCTACACTGCGGTCGGTTCCCTGCTCATGCTTGTATGCATAATCGGCCTGGTCTATTTCCACAAACAGAACACAGGGGTCCTGACATTTGATCTCATTGAGCTTTACAGGACTACACTGCCCCGTACCTATGAGTTGCTCTTCTTTGCTTCATTTGCATTTGCGTTCGCCATCAAGGTTCCAATGTTTCCGCTCCACACATGGCTGCCGGATGCACACGTCGAGGCGCCTACGGCCGGTTCTGTCATACTTGCCGGAGTTCTCCTCAAGATGGGCACTTACGGTTTTCTCAGGTTTGCCATGCCGCTTTTTCCCGAGGGGTGCGCCTTCTTTACCCCGGCCCTGATAACATTGTCTGTAATAGGCATCATCTATGGCGCGCTTGTGGCAATGGTCCAGCCGGATATCAAAAAACTTGTTGCATATTCCTCTGTCTCACACCTTGGATACTGCATGCTCGGCCTTTTTGTTCTGACGAGGCAGGGGGTTGAAGGTTCCGTCCTCCAGATGCTCAACCACGGTATATCAACAGGGGCGCTCTTCCTTCTTGTAGGCGTTGTCTACGAAAGACGGCATACGAGGCTCATAAAGGAGTATGGCGGCATCGCCAGGATCATGCCTGTTTATGCCACGGTATTCCTCATTGTTACGCTTTCGTCAATCGGAGTGCCAAGTACAAATGGATTCATTGGAGAGTTCCTTATACTGTTAGGTACATTCAAGGTTAATAAAATAGCTGCGGTTCTTGCCGCAACAGGTGTAATCCTTGGCGCGGTTTACATGCTCTGGATGTTTCAGCGGGTCTTCTACGGCAAGGTTACAAATCCCAAGAACCTGAATATCCCTGACCTCAATCTCAGGGAGCTGGTTTACCTTGCGCCGTTGATACTGTTCATATTCTGGGTAGGTCTGTTTCCAAACTTTTTCCTGAACAAGATGCACAAGTCTGTTGATCATTTCATAGCGCAGGTGCAGGTGCCTGCGGTACATCAGCACCACATGGCGCGGGTGGACAGTGAATATGCTGCCCTTGGAGGCATCAATGACATCATGGAGCTGAGGAGTAAATAGTCATGAGTAATTTTGGATTTCCCTTCAGCCTGGAGCATTTATGGCAGGTATGCGGCGGGCAGGTTCTGCTGGTTGTTGCGGGTCTGGTTTTAATCATTGCGGACATGCTCCTCATGGATCGTGACAAGCAGTCGCGTTGTGGAATAATCAGCTGGATTACCATTGCCTCCCTGGCGGCCATACTGCTTCATCTGGTGTTTCGGCAGTGGGATTCGCCCACGGTGGTGTTAAGCGGGGTCTTTTCCGCGGACCGGTTCAGTATCTTCGTGTCTGCGATTGTCTTGCTATCCGCCCTGCTTGCGTCTCTCCTCAGCATCGGATACCTGAAGAACAACAGGGCGGCCAACTCTGAATTCTATATCTTGCTTGTATTTGCGGTTTACGGAACCGTTGCATTCATACAGTCGGTTGATCTGCTCATGATGTTCATAACCCTGGAGATAATGTCAATCGCTGTATATGCGCTTGCCGCGTTCCTCAAGGAGTGCCGTCAATCCCAGGAGGCAGCGCTCAAATATTTCTTTCTTGGCAGTTTTGGCTCGGCATTCTTCCTGTTCGGCATGGCGCTCCTGTACGGCTTTTCCGGAAGTGTGAATATCAGTGTGATAGCAAGGTCAATTTCCGCAAACGGCCTGTTCACGCAGGCGCCTGTTCTGATAGCGCTCTGCATGATTTTAGTTGGGCTTTTTTTCAAGATGGCGATGGTGCCGTTTCATATGTGGACTCCTGATGTTTATGAGGGCAGTCCATCTGTTGTTACAGGGTTCATGGCTACTGCGGTCAAGGCTGCGGCATTCGGGGTTTTTATAAAGGTGCTCTTTGTAACCTTTACCCCTCTTCTCAGCCAGGGTGGCAATTCCGCCAACAGCATCACGGCGAACCTGGTCGCGCTTGGCGCATACTGGAAGCCGGTCCTCTGGTGGACGGCGCTCTTGACCATGTTCATTGGCAACCTCCTGGCAGTATCCCAGAAAAATCTCAAGCGCATGCTGGCCTACTCCTCGATTGCCCATGCCGGCTACATGGCCCTGGGAATTCTTGCGGCCAATGCCGAGGGAAGGGCCGGTGTCCTCTTTTATCTGGTTGCATATACCCTGATGACCCTTGGCGCATTCGGTGTGCTTTACATAATAGACGGCGTTGAAAGAAGGGCCCAGACCCTGGACGACTACAAGGGAATAGGATTCAAATATCCCGGGCTGGCCTTCCTTATGTCTCTTTTTCTTGTGGCCATGGCCGGGCTGCCGCCAACGGCAGGCTTTGTGGCAAAGTTCTATGTATTTGCGGCCGCCATCAAGGAAGGCTACATGCTGCTGGCCGCCCTCGGCATAATCACCAGTGTATTCGGTCTTTATTACTACCTGAGAGTAATATGGATGATGTATATGGAAACAGTGGAAAGGGATGTTGTGCCGGCAGATATGGGTGCTCCTGCCCTGGTGGCAATAGTAATAGCCGCCGTCGGGGTAATGTATTTTGGCGTGCTGCCTGAATCGCTTTCGGATATGGCGCAGGTGGCCCAGCAGGGGCTTGCGGCTATTTTCTGATAACAGGCGCACTTTTTCCATTCAGTGCGTTCAAAGCCTGTCTGCAGAACGGCAAATACGGCTAATAATCAGATCACATGAAAAACAGGGCGGGTGCCGGCAAACGGCTCCCGCTTTTTTCGTTATTGGAAAATTCCCCGGTTTTTGATGATGCGTCTTGCGGTCTCCGGTTTGCCAGACTCAAAATCGCTGCTGTAATCCTTTTTTCTCAGGGAATGTCATGGCAATGTGGTCACGCGCCTGGCAAATATTTTTTTAACTGGTCAAATGTTGTCTCCAGCCTGCATAACACATCATGGATGTGGATGCTTTCAAGGCTTCGTGATTCAATGATAATTCTTGCCTTGCCGGATACCCTTTTATGGAACATCTTGTAACCAGATGCGGCAACCTCACGCACCGTATCCTCTGCAAAAGATGGATGGGCATGGGCGTTCAGCACTGTTTCTGCCTCATCAGGCCTCTTGAGGAGGTCCTGCACCAGATGGAGGGCGTTGTCGAGACAGGCATGGAGCTCGTCAACCGTCAGGGCAAGCGGGGCGTCTTCCACTGCAAGCAGCGTCCGGGAGCGCTGCGAGTGAGTCAGCGGTGGCAGCGTTGCCCCTGTCTTCCCGGAAAGATTCATAACGTATTCCTGAGTGCATGGACACGCAGTGATATGGTCGGCTTCTATGCCCAGGCGCGTGTAATAATCAGTGGGATCTGCGCCGCTTTCCGCACTTGCCTCCGTATATATCTTTACACTGTCAACAGAGATTTTTTTGCTTACAGGGGATCTGGTAAGGTGCGGCAGGCGGCCCGCAAGGCTGACCTTGCACCTGTTTCCCTCCTGGACAGAGATTATCTTTTCGGCAAGGCAAGTTCCGTACTCCATTACTGATGCAAACCGTTTGGGATAGAGCTCGGCGATCACCTCTTCAATCCTGGACATGTGTATCCCCCTGTAGTCAGCGGGAAGGTTGGTCATCACCTGAAGTTCAAATCCAATGCGTCCCTGTGGCAGCAGAATCCATGCGGTCTTGCCGCATATCCCTACATAATCAAGCGGAATGGCGTGGCGCGGTGGTTGAAGAGGGATGTCCTTTCCTGCAAGGGCCTTTTGATGGTCACTTTTTTTAATGACTGCCTTCAGACGAGTGCGTGCCTTTTCAGGCTCATGTACCAGTCCTGAACCGTTTCCCATAGGTGTCCTTCCTTTTCTACATGTTCCAGGTGTGTATGCAGTGACGAGACAATTTTATCATCATGGGGGGATTTGCAGCACTCTGAAACATCATCCAGCATGGCCCGGATGAGTTTTGCCGCACGTTGTTGAATGCTGCCTGATGCGCATATACTTCCGTTGTGTAGCCGTCTTCTGGTAATCACCGTGCCGCAGAAATCAAATTGGTACAATCGGCTCAGTTTCAGGAAAAAACGCCAGTCTTCTCCAAATCTCATGTGCGGGAAACCGCCGGTTTCTTCAAAGACATTCCTTGCAAGCGCAAAGGCCGAGGGAACCATGTGGCACCAGCCAAGCAGGGCGTCCGTGCACCAGCCCACAGGAGCCTTCCCTTCTTCAGGAATTGTAAATTGTGTGCAATCTGTTTCGTCATGGCAAAGGGCAGTGCCGTAGGCCACCATTGCGCCGGCATCAAACAGGGACATGAGGCTTTGCACATGGTGAGGCAACCAGGTATCGTCTGAGTCCAGAAACATCAGGTAGCGCCCTGTGGCAGCAGAGCTTCCAATGTTTCTTGAATGGCCCGGGCCCAGGTTGCGGCTGTTTTTTATAATCCGAACCTGTGGAAATGCACTGTTTACAAACCCGGCGGTATTGTCAGTTGAGCAGTCATCCACTACTATTATTTCCACTGGTTCCGGATAGTCCTGATTCAGGACGCTTTTTATGGCCTCTCCTATGAGATGGCCCCGGTTGTAGGTCGGAATTATGCAACTTATGGCGGCGTAGGTTGAGTGACCGGGCATTTTTACGATGAGAGGCTCGCCGCGGCTTTATGGAGCTGGCCGGCCATTCGGCATTCTATGTAGTCCTTCAGTTTCGGTATCATGAAATCAAGGTATGAGGCGATGT
>JALVQQ010000177.1 GCA_027025395.1 Deltaproteobacteria bacterium
AGCCATTGCTGCCGCAAGGGCCGGCATAAGGCTGGTCCACATCTCAACCGATTTCGTATTTGACGGCGGCTCGTCAAGCCCGTACCGTCCGGAGGATGATCCCGCCCCCTTAAATGTATATGGCGCATCCAAGCTCCAGGGCGAAAAATCCGTCCTTGATCGCCACTCCGCAGGCTCGGTAATCATCAGGACTTCCTGGTTATACTCAAGGCACGGCGGAAATTTTGTAAAGACAATGCTTGACCTTATGCGGTCCCGCAGCATGCTCAAGGTTGTTGCCGACCAGGCCGGAACCCCAACCTGGGCAAGGGGGCTTGCAAGCACGGTATGGAAGGCGGTTTCTGGCGAGGTCACCGGCATACTTCACTGGTCTGACAGCGGCATTGCCTCCTGGTATGATTTTGCATGCGCCGTTGCCAGGTTTGGAAAAGATGCGGGGCTTGTCAGCGCTATACCGCAAATCATTCCTGTCAGCACTGAGGAGTACCCCGTGCCGGCAAGGAGGCCTTCCTACAGTGTGCTTGACAAGTCTGAAACCGTCCGGGCACTTGGAATACAGCCGCCGCACTGGCAGGATAACCTGGAAAAAATGATTGACACCCTTGAAAGAGACGTCTTGACATGAAACGGCTGTTCATAACAGGAGGCGCGGGGTTTATAGGCGCGAACTTCGTCCATTACTGGGCTGAAAACCACCCCGGCGATTTCATTCTCGTCTTTGACGCCCTTACCTATGCCGGCAACATCTCCAGCATCGAACCTGCCCTGGCGGATGAACGGGCTGTTTTTGTAAGGGGGGACATATGTAACAGGGAACTGGTGGAATTTCTTCTCGGGGAATACGCAATAGATACCATTGTAAACTTTGCGGCGGAATCCCACGTTGACCGCTCCATAACCGGCCCGGACGCATTTATAAAGACCAACATCCAGGGCACCCACGCACTGCTTGAGGCCGCAAGGAGCATCTGGCTCAACGGCCATGGCATGCCCCACAGGTTTCATCATGTCTCCACTGATGAAGTTTACGGCTCTCTCGGCCCTGATGATCCGCCTTTTTCCGAAACCACTCCCTATGCGCCCAACTCTCCCTATTCGGCAAGCAAGGCGGCGTCAGACCATCTCGTAAGGGCATATCACCACACCTACGGCCTGGATGTCACCACCAGCAACTGTTCCAACAACTACGGCCCCTACCAGTTTCCAGAAAAGCTCATCCCCCTGTGCATTATAAATATCCTCAACGGCAACCCTCTTCCAGTGTACGGGGATGGCCTTAACATAAGGGACTGGCTCTACGTTGAGGATCATTGCAGGGGCATTGAGCTGGTAATAAACCGTGGCAGGGCCGGCAGCGTGTATAATATCGGCGGCTGCAACGAGTGGACCAATATCGATATAGTCCACCTTGTCTGCCAGGAAGTTGACCTCGCCATTGAAGCAAGCCCTTCGCTCAGGGAAAGCTTTCCGGATGCGCCTGCCTCACGCGGAGCGAAATCACGGGAGCTTATCACCTTTGTCTCGGACAGGCCGGGTCATGACAGGCGATATGCCATAGATGCGGAAAAAGCGCGCCGCGAGCTGGGTTACAGCCCCATGACGGATTTTGACAAGGGCATAAGGCTTACGGTCCGGTGGTATCTGGACAATACTCGCTGGTGGCAGGAAATACTTGATGGCAGTTACCGCGACTGGATAAACCGCAACTACGGCAGCCGGGGCATTGAGCTGTAGGAAACCGGTTTCCGCTTCATGAACATGACGCACACAGGACAGAACAGGACAGGCCCCCCTGCCCCGCCGGTCGCCCTTGCCATTGCAGGCTCTGACTCGGGCGGCGGCGCTGGAATACAGCAGGACATCCGGGTATTTACCTGCCTTGGGGTGTTTGGCGCATCGGTAATTACCGCTATTACCGCGCAGAACTCCCTGGGAGTCCATGAGGCAAGGGCTGTTGAACCCGGCCTTGTGGCAAGACAGCTTCAGGTGGTAATGGACGATATATCACCCGGTTTCATCAAGTGCGGCATGCTTGCAAACAGCGCCGTGGTAAAGGCAATATCCTCTGTGCTGTCAGGATTTCCCCAAAGGCACCTTGTACTGGATACGGTAATTCTTTCCAAAAATGGCGCAACGCTCCTGGACCCCGGCGGAATTGAAGCCCTGAAAGAGAATCTTTTCCCAATGGCGACCCTGATTACCCCCAATGTCCCCGAAGCCGCCCTGCTGGCCGGAACCAGCATAGACAATGAAAGGGACGCGGTCAGAACCGCCACTATCCTGCGCGAAAAAGCCGGAAACAAAACCGCCATACTGCTCAAGGGCGGACATCTGAAGGGCGCTGAAGCCGTTGACATACTGGTTGACAGCAGCGGCGTATCCTATTTCCGCCATCCAAGGATTGACACCCGGCACACCCACGGGACCGGATGCACGCTATCATCGGCAATTACCGCACTACTGGCCAGGGGTCATGCTTTAAAGGAGGCCTGCCGTACTGGCATACAACTGACGCAACATGCGATAGAAAACGCCTTCCCCCTTGGTTCGGGCACAGGCCCGCTGAACCCCTTCTGCTGGAACGGTCATGCCTTGCCCGGAGCCGGAGCAGCAATCATCGGTTAGGTCATCAATCACAAAATGCAGCGTCCATCATCATGCCTGGAACCACTTTAAAAACTGGCATAATAGGTACTGGCAAACACGGCAGCCGCTATGCCAGGCACATTGTAAATGATATTCAGGGGCTGGAACTTGTTGCTATTTCAAGGCGCAGCTCCCTGGGCAGGACACAGGCGGAAGAGTGGAACTGCAAGTGGTATCCGGATTGGCGCGACCTTGTGGCAGATGCCGGTATTGACGCGGTTATTTCAGTGGTGCCGCCAACACTTAACCTGCGGATCGCCACGGCGTGCCGCCAATGGAACAAGCCACTCCTTGTTGAAAAACCACTTGCAGTTACGGCAACCGGGGCCGAGACCATTGTGAACATGTTCAAACAGGGCGGCCCTCCCCTTACTGTTGCCCAGACGCTGAGATGGAATCCTGCTGTAAGGGCGCTGAAAGAGAAGTTTCATATTGTCGGCGCGTGTCACTCCTTTGTTGCTGCACAGCGCATAGAGCCGTCCACCCTCCCGTGGCTCGAGGACCCTGCAACAGCAGGGGCCGGGGTCAGCCTCCACACGGCCGTACACCTCTTTGACGCCATACGCTTTATTACAGGGTGGGATATTCTGCAGATAAGAGCAGCCACAAGGTCTGTTTACAACCCGGGTGTGGAGGACATCCTTCTTGCCCAGGTTGACTGCGGAAAGGCTATTGGAGTGATTGACACAAGCAAGGTTTCTGCCTCGCGCACCGGATACCTCGAGTTCGTGGGAGAAAAAGGCGTACTGCGAGGCGACCATATTCACGGAATCCTGGATCTGTTCCAGGGCATGAACCGCACTTGCCTGCTGAGGGAGCCACCCGGACCCGGAATCCTCTACCTTCTTGAAGAGTGGCTGGACTTCATCAGGGGCAAGGGCCCAAACCCGGTTACCGGTGAGGATGGGGCAGCTGCAGTAAGGGCCTGCCATGCGTCCTTGCGTTCCGCCTCGTCAGGCATGTGGGAAAGCACATAAAACCTGACGGATATTTCCGGGTTGCTTTTGCTTCTTCTTGATTAGTCAAGACCCGGTGACTATACTTTTTGATAAATCATATCCTGAAACATCGCAGGATCACTCAGGAGGTAAAACCGTTATGAAAGTGGAAATTACATACTGCATGAAGTGAAACTACAAACCCAGGGCCTCCAGGCTGGGGGAGCTTTTGAAGGAGAGATTTGATGCCGATGTCGAGCTGATAGGCGGTTCAGGCGGCGTTTACGACGTAGTGGTGGATGGAAAGACCATTTTTTCCAAGGCCAGTGCGGGACGGTTTCCGGAAGATGCTGAAATCTTGGAAGCAATACAATCACTTACATAAGCTTCCTTGATCAGGTTCAGCCTCAACCTCCAGGGCGGCGCGGAAGAGGAACGGGTTACCGAATTTTTCCGGTAATCCGCCCGGATGCGCCGCTCGCGATGTTCCCGCGGCTCATCCCGCGCCCCGGCAGGCCCTGGGGTTCGTTTGCCTGTCCCAAACAGTGGAGATATGCATGCCCAGGACCAGGTTCAATGCCTCAGGCTCGATACTCTTTTCCAGTTCAGTCCTGCTTCTGCTGCTTGCGGTCCTTGCTTCATCGGCAATGGCCGCTCTTGACGCAAGCTTTTCACAGGAGACAGTTTCCCTTTCCGTAGGAGAAAACGGAACATGGGAAATCACCGCCACAAACCCTGACGCTGCCGACGCCACTGGGGTTGATCTGATAGCCAGGGTGCCAGCCGACTTTACCATAACAGACCCTGGCGGCGGCACGGTTGACTCCACAAACAACACCATAACATGGGCCAGTCTCACCATTACGCATGGCGCCAGCCTGACCCGCTCATTCAAGGCGGCGCCGGACTGTGATGCGGTTAGCGCCCAGACCATGTCGGCTGAAATTTACAGATCATCCTCGCTTGAGGATGTCAGCACCTCCTCCCGGACAGTGATTACCGCTCCGGTAATTTCACTATCCCTGCTGGATTCGTCCGGCAACACCGTAACAAGGGCCCAGGTGGGGGACTCCGTTCCCTGGGTTATAACCCTCGAAAA
>JALVQQ010000178.1 GCA_027025395.1 Deltaproteobacteria bacterium
TTCCCGTTGGCTGTGCAGGGGGACCCAGCCGGAAGCCGTCGTTGCGGAGACGGTTGCCCGGGTGGGCGTAGACCCGATTAGCGACGCGGCAGTGCACCGCATAGTTGAAGGAGTTGCCGCCACGAAGGACACGGTTAACACCCTGATCAGGCCCTGGTGGATCTGTAACCAGACCAACCTTGCTGCATTCTGAGTAATAATCAGAGTCGTACCAGTCCTTACACCATTCCCAGACATTACCGCTCATATCGTAAAGCCCAAGTTCGTTGGAAAATTTCAGCCCAACCGGTTTGGTCTCACCGTAACTGTTTTCATCATACCAGCCGACTTCTTGAAGCTTATTACTGCCGGAATATTTAAAATCATGGCTTTTCTTACCACCCCGGGCCGCAAATTCCCATTCAGCCTCGGTGGGTAGTCGAAAACTCTTTTCTGTTGCCTTATTCAACCTATCAATAAAGGTCTGGACCTCATCCCAGGAAACTGTCTCCACCGGGCGATCCGCGCCGACAAAATACGAAGGATTACTCTGCATGACAGCCTGCCAAAGTCCCTGTGTCACCAGATACTTGCCGATATAATAATTACTGAGCGCAACCGGATGAATAGGCTTTTCATCGTTATATTCCTCACTACCCATCAAAAACTCGCCACCTTCGACGTAAATCATCTCGAAGCAGAAGCCATTTTTAAGGAATATCTTCAGACTGTTTGACACCATTGGTTCTCTTTTTTTATAACTGCGAAAACCAGCAAAAATTGAGGACAGACCTGTATGCCGCTAGTTTAAGCAATTTAAATCAATAGAAACGACAAGGTTATATCTTGTAGTTGGGCCTACCCTAACTTTGTCGCAAATTCTTTTCTTTTGACCATCAATATCAAACAATCTATCCTCTTTCAATCGACCTTTCCAGCACTTTTGCGCTTCTCAAGATGTTGCTCAATATGTTAATCGGCATTTCTCATCAGTCCAGAGTATTGTATCCATGCATGAAAGTCGACCGACACAGCTTTTGTCCAGTTCCTCTCACACTCTTTTTTGTCTCCTGAAGGTGAGGTTTTATAGGCCATTACAACTGTGAAATGCAATGCGGGAACAGATGAGCATCAACATTATTGCTTGAGGAGGGTATTTCGTATCCCCCGCTTATATAATCGGCTGTTGATCAGGACAGCCGTGCAGACACAACTGGTGCAAACAGCTAGAAAACTGCTGATAAAAACAAACGGCTGTATGATAACGGGCAGAGGCACCTGCATGGAGCTGTTGCCTTTTACCTGCTGCATTCCTTCCGGATGTGAAACCAGATTCCAGGGCAGGGTCAGCGAAACTTCCATATTACCAATGACCAGGGTGAAGAGATAGCCCAGGCCCATTCCCAGGAACGCTGCAATTGCACTTACTGTGAATATTTCTGCCGCCGTTTTGACAAGAATATCCTTTTTTTGCCAGCCCAGTGTCTGCATAAGCCCTACCTGCCAGCGCTGTTCCTCCTGTCTGCCGATAATAAGCCAGCCTGCATAAAATATGGTGAAAATGAGTGCCACAATGCTGAGTAAATCTGCAGCGACAGCACTGATTCTGGTAAATCCCTGCATCATTTCTCTGATAGAATCCGTTGAGGAGATGATGGCTCCGGGAAGGAGCCTGCTGATTTCCTTTTGCAGCTGATCGCTGTCGATACCGGGAAGCATTTTTGCGGCAAGCAGGTTGACTGAAGCGGGTTCCATTCCTGCCAACGTTCTTGCATCGTCTATATTGATGTAAAAATTAGCAGCGGCAAGGGACGCTCCCTCTTGTATGCTGCTGACTCCGACGATCTGGAACTGCTGTTTATCAAAAGACACCATATCACCCGGCTGAAGTTTATGAAAACGGGCATAGTGGCTCTCAACCACCGTTTCTCCGCTGTTTTCAATGCTGCGGCCTTTGGAAATCCACTGCAGCACTTTGGCCGGGCCGCTGTCCGTATCACTCGGATCAACTCCGGTTATGGTAGTGAATTGCTTTTTATCCTGCAGCCAGAGCAAAATGGCTGAATCCAGCTGTCCAATCCCGTTAGTATCACTGATATGCTGTATAGTTTCTTTATCAATTGCCTGATTGGAGAAAGGCAGGCGGATGGAACTTTCCCTTGCTGTGACCTTGCTGCTACCCTGTACTCCGCGCTGAATCAGAAGATCGGTTTCTATGCTGTTAAATGGCAGACGGACCAGTTCCGCATACGAGGCACCGATAGAGGAGATGGCTATGTAAAAGGCAATCCCCAGTGTGATGCCACCAATAAGCCAGCCGGAACGTTTCCAGTCCCGGCAGCCGCTTTGGATACCCTGTCTGATAAGTGCGTATCTGTCCATGGTGCTCACTTTGTTTTCCCATCGAGCAGGCTCTTCAGATCTTCCAGTGACCAGTTGCCTTCCACCCGTTTAAACGGACTGGCACCCGTGGGAAATCCCTGGAAGCTCACTGCACGACCTTCGATATCAAATTCTGATTGACCATCAATGCTGATTAATAGGGGAATATGACCGTGAATTTTATTTCTTTGCATAAAGTCTTTTCCTGCCTGCTGCTCAACATCGTACCAGTCTGCCTCTACTTTCTCGCCATATTCATGGAGCAGTGTTTTTACTTTTGCCACAGTGGGCCGCATGGGGCCGTGGTTCATAAAGAGAATATCTACCTTTACGGCCGCACCCCAGGCAGTTTGTGAGGCGGTAAAAAGAATACAAAGAGCCAGAAGAAATCGGATACTGTGAGTAATTGTGTTTTTCATGATTGTTTTACCTCTCCGTCTTGCATATAGAGTGAACGATTGGACAGCTGTGCTATTTCCTGATCGTGGGTGACCATAAACAGGGTGAGTCCCTGTTCTGTGTTGAGTTTGATAAGCAGATCCAGAATCTCTTTTCCGGTTGTTGAATCAAGATTTCCTGTGGGTTCATCGCAGAAGAGAATGGATGGCTTGTTCACCAGTGCTCTGGCAATGGCGACCCGTTGCCGTTCTCCTCCGGAGAGTCTGGATGGCAGATGTGCCACCCGATCTCCCAGTCCCATCTGCTCAAGGAGTGTTTGGGCCTGCCGGTGGCGCAGCTCGTTTTCCATTTTCACAGGATAGAGGGGGAAGGCCACATTCTCAAGAGCGCTTAGAGTGGGGATCAGATGAAAAGCCTGAAAGATAAATCCCACAGATTCCCGCCGCATCAGGGCCAA
This sequence comes from Deltaproteobacteria bacterium, assembly GCA_027025395.1. Taxonomy (GTDB): domain Bacteria; phylum Desulfobacterota; class Dissulfuribacteria; order Dissulfuribacterales; family QOAL01; genus S144-17. The sequence goes on from JALVQQ010000178.1 coordinate 3,218, forward strand.
CTGATCTTCATGAAGCCCATTCAGATTGCGTCCCAGGAGGGAGACCGTGCCTTCGCTTGTTTGTTCAAATCCCGCCAGTAGTCCAAGCAGCGTAGATTTTCCGGAACCCGAAGGGCCGAGCAGGGTCACAAACTCTCCCTGTTCCACCTTGAAACTGACCCGGCGCACAGGACTTACCGGGCCAAAATGTTTGCTCACATTGTCAGCAGTAATCGCTGAAGCGGATACTGTGCTGTTGCTGTCATTCATAACGGAGTACCTCCGAGGTTTGCAGTTGTGAAATAGATCTGCCTGCGTTCCAGGCTGCAGCCAGGCCAAGCAGGATTGGTACTGCACAGCAGAGAAGCAGGAGTTTTGGTGTAATCTGCATCTGCAGCTGTACTGGCTTAAAGAGCTGCTCTCCTCCACCCGGTAGAAAATGCGGAGTAGGTGCCATATCCCAGGGAATGGGAATGTCGATGCTGACATGAGATAATCCCCATGCTGCCAGTGCTCCGCACAGCAATCCAAGAGCTGTGCCAAGAAGGATATACAAGGTGTTTTCAGCAAGAAGCTGGGAACGTATATCCCCACCTGTCCAGCCCACAGCCTTCATGGTGCCGATCTCCATTGTACGTTCTGTGATTGCAGCTGAAGAGTTACGGATAATGAGCAGCAGGGCGAGTATAAAAACCAGTGCTGAGAGTATGCCGGAAAAGCGCCGGGTAAGATCAAAAAGGCTGCCCAGCAGTTTTGTAAAGGAAGCAGGTGTTGAAACAGCACCTTTTTTCCCTACTATTTTTCTGATAGCTTCGGCAACTTCCTCCGTCTTATCCCGGTTTGCCTGAATAAAGAGTAAATTGCTGTCCTGCCTGGTGAATCTGTGAATTGCCTGCACCCCGCTTGCAGCAGATACAATATCCTGTGCTTTTTGCAGGGGGATATACAGATTTGCAGTACCGATCCTGCTGATCTGCGACGAATCAACCAGCCCGATAAGTCTGAATGGAAGGCCACCGATGGGTACAGTGTCACCGATCTGCATCTTGTTTTGACTGGCCCAGACAGCGTCTGCCAGAGCGGCGGCACCATCATTTTCAGTGAACATCCTTCCTGCAACAACTGCGGTGCGCAGCAGGGCTGGCCCGGCCTTGTCTCCTGCCTGCATACCGACCACGATCTGAAATATATCGTCAGAAAAATCCCAGAAAAGAACCGCTTCACTGACGGATTGAATCCCAGGAAGAACCGCAATATCCAATCGTTGCTGATTACTGATGGGGGCTACCGAACAGGGCAATACAGGCCCTGCCATCTGTTCCGGAACATCACCGGATTTTTGTACTGTTATATTGGCACCGATATCGCTGAGCGGTGCCTGAAATGCTTGCTCCAGTGCGCCTGCCAAAAGATTGATGCAAAGAAGAAGGGTGGTGACAAGTGCCACCATGCCGATATTGACGACGGATCTTCTTTTACG
>JALVQQ010000179.1 GCA_027025395.1 Deltaproteobacteria bacterium
CTTTCAAGGGTTCCAGAGGCAAGAAACCGCGGTTACGGCCCGGGGCGTTTTTCATTCAATGTTCATGGCGGCAGATGCCCGGAGTGTTCAGGCCAGGGAAGCACAAAGGTGAGCCTTGGCTATCTGCCGGACGTTTATGTGCCCTGCAGCCAGTGCGGCGGGAGCCGTTTCAATTCCTCCACCCTTGAGATCAAGTGGAAGGGAAAGAGCGTTTCGGATATTCTTTCAATGACCATCAGGGAGGCAGCGGACTTTTTTATATCCGTCCCCCGCATTCACGGTCCACTTTCAGCGGCATGCCGGCTGGGAATCGGTTATCTTGCACTGGGTCAGCCTGCGACCGCCCTTTCCGGCGGGGAGGCGCAGCGCATGAAACTGGTCAGGGAGCTTTCGTCAGCCTCTGTGGAAGATTCGCTATATCTGCTTGATGAGCCTACAACAGGCCTTCACATAAGCGATGTTGACATGCTTGCAAGGCATCTGCGGGGTTTTATATCGGCCGGGGCCACTGTGGTGGTAATTGAGCATAATCTGGATCTTGCAAGCGCCGCTGACTGGATTGTCGAGCTTGGGCCTGGCGGGGGCAGGTACGGCGGCGAGCTGCTCTTTTCCGGCACGCCAAAGGATTTTTTGCTGGCCGGGCCGGATTCCGCCACAAGGGCCGCACTGGATGAGTTCCTGTCCTGCTGATGCGGTACATGGCGTACCCGGTCTTCAGCTTCTTGTAAGATCCATGTCATGGTCATATAATTCAGTTTTCGTTCACGTTAATATCACACGTTAATATCAACATTCATTTTTGAGCAAGGAGGTCCGGCAATGACGGAAGATAACAGGATGCCGGGGGGGTGCGGCACAGGCGCGGGCAGGGTGGATCTGATAGATGAAACGGGCATTGACGCGTCACTTGATACGTCAATATCGGTTCTGGGCGAGGCAACCGTGCCCTCTCCCCTTCAGGACAGGTCCTATTCATGCTTTGTGTCTGATGATGATCGCGTGCTTGCCCGCGTCTCTGTCCGCAATATGGAAGACAATATTGCCCGGGGCAGGAGGCCCGCATCCTTTGAGCTTGCCGGTCCGAGAAGGCGGATTTATTTCAGGCCGGAAGGGCTCAGGTGCGCCATTGTAACATGCGGAGGCCTGTGCCCGGGCATCAATGACGTTATTCGCTCCATAGTCCTTTCCCTGAATTACGGTTACGGAGTCAGGAATATTTATGGCATACGTTATGGTTTAAGGGGCTTTGTCCCGGGGAAAGGCCCTGATCCGGTGGAGTTGACGGTTGATAGCGTCAATGGCATCCATGAACACGGAGGCACTGTTCTCGGCTCTTCCAGGGGGCCCCAGCCCGTTGACCTCATTGTTGATCGTCTGGTAGGCCTTGGTGTCTCCATACTGTTTATCATAGGAGGAGACGGCACCTTCAGGGCCGGGGCAAGGATTGCAGAAGAGGTTCGGAACAGGGGGCTTGACATAGCCATTGTTGCCGTGCCCAAGACCATTGATAACGACATATACCTGGTCTCCAAGACCTTCGGGTTCGATACCGCCGTTGAGATGGCTTGCCAGTCCATAAGGTGCGCGCATACCGAGGCCATAGGCGCGCCAAACTGTGTGGGTCTGGTAAAGGTCATGGGACGTTATTCAGGTTTCATTGCGGCGGCGGCAACGGCCGCCCTGAGGGAGGTCAACTTCTGCCTGATCCCTGAGAGCGACTTCGATATGGACGGCCCCGGAGGCTTTCTTGATGCCCTTGCAAAGAGGCTGGAGGAGCGTTCCCATGCGGTAGTGGTGGTTGCCGAGGGGGCAGGGCAGAAATATGTCAGCGGCCCCGAGCAGGCAAGGGATCCGTCAGGCAATGTGAAGCTGGGAGATATCGGCCTGTTCATGAGGGATCGCATAAAGGAGCATTTTGCCTCCATGAACCGGGAGGTGTTTGTCCGTTATATTGATCCGAGCTATATAGTGCGAAGTGTTCCGGCCAATGTTGATGACAGGCTTTACTGCGGCAATCTTGGCCAGAACGCGGTTCATGCGGCAATGGCGGGCAAGACAGCCATGATGGTCAGCTACTGGAACGACCGTTATGTTCATGTGCCACTGATGGCTGCCGTGAGCAGGAGCAAGCGGGTGAACCTCAGGAGCCGGTTCTGGATGAGTGTTCTTGAAAGTACCGGACAGTCGTCTCTCAAGGCGGCTTCCTGAAGATATGTGCCGTGAACAAAATTAAGTAACCGAAGTAACGTAACAGTTGTTAAACTACAGGAACCTGACAAAACGGGAACTTGAGGCCTGGGTCCGGAGCATGGGGCTGCCTGCCTTCAGGGGAAGGCAGCTTTTCAGATGGCTCTGGCGTCCGGGTTTCAGTGATTTTGCACAGGCCACTGATTTTTCCCTTGGGCTCAGGGAGGAGCTTGCCGCAAGGGGTAAGATTTCCGCCATGGAAACCGTGGAGGCGCTCTGTTCATCAGACGGCACCCGCAAGTTTGCATGGAGGCTTGCCGATGGAGAGATCATAGAAACCGTGCTCATTCCCGAGCGAGGCCATTTCACGCTGTGCGTATCCACCCAGGCTGGCTGTGCAATGGGCTGCCGTTTCTGCCATACCGCGCGAATGGGGTTCAGAAGAGATCTTGAGCCATCTGAAATAGCCGGCCAGGCCCTGAGGGTCATGGAAGAGACAGAAGAGTCGGCGTGGCCGCGCAATATCGTGTTTATGGGCATGGGTGAGCCCCTTGCCAACTATTCCTCCCTGCTTGCCGCCCTTGAGATACTTACGGATGATCACGGCCCCAACTTTTCACTGCGACGCATCACTGTATCCACCTGCGGGCTTGTGCCACCCATGTTGAGGCTTGGAGAGGATACGGACGTGGGGCTTGCTGTTTCACTGCACGGGCCTGATGATGAGACAAGGGACAGGATCATGCCTGTAAACCGCAGATGGAACGTGCGGGCACTTATTGATGCGTGCAGGCGCTATCCCCTTGCAAGGCGCCGGAGAATCACCTTTGAATACCTGCTGCTTCAGGGTGTAAACGACAGCGATGAACATGCTGAAAGGCTTGGCAGGCTGCTGCGCGGCATTCCGGCAAAGATAAACCTGATTCCTTTTAATGAGAGCAAGGAGATACCTTTCAGCAGGAGCAGCACCGAAAGGATGGAGGCGTTTCAGAATATCCTGAGAAATATGAACTATACTGTAATGATGAGGAAGAGCAAGGGGCAGGACATTGCCGCTGCATGTGGTCAGCTTTATGCTGAGAAAAAAGCAGGCCCCTCAAGTTAAGGGAGAACATTTTAGGCCCGGCCCCCGTACCCTTTGCCCGTGAAAGATAGCCAGAGGCCAGGATTTTGAACGGGTCAGGCTGTATCAGCTCTGTCCCTCATTAATTTTCTTGCGAAGCACTCCGGACGGCCTGAAGGTCACCACCCGGCGCGGAGCAAGAATAAGCTCTTCTCCGGTATGCGGATTGCGGCCCCGGCGGGCGCGTTTGTCCTTGACGGTAAATTTCCCAAAGCTGCTTATAAGCACATCCTCACCTGATTCCAGGTGCTGTTTGATCAACTCTATCACGGTCTCCACGGCTTCCACCGCCTCGGGTTTGTTCAGTATGTTTCGCTCACAGATCCGGTTGACCAGATCGGCCTTTGTCAGTGTCATGGTATCTCCGCCTTTCTCTGTCTTTATTGCCGGGTTGAAAAGTGCTGAAATCGTATTTCCCTTCGGCGAGTTAATACTTAAAAAAAAATCCATGTCAGGTCAAGGCATTATATGCAAATCAAGTGTCTGGCAACAGGGTGCTGCAATTGCTGCGCCGTCAGCAGGTTTGTGATCTGCCAGGGCAGGCGGTGTTTCAGGCCGGTTGCGGCCAGCCGTACATGAAATTCCGCCACGTTGGAACGAACCTTTTTTCAACAGGGGCGAATCTCTGTTTCCAACTGGTTCATCAGGCCGCTTTCGGCAAAACTGAAGAACTGTCCGGGCCCGCCGATGATAATGTGATCGAGCACGGCAATATCCAGCGCCCGGCCCGCAAGGAAGATTTTTTTTGTTACAGACCGGTCGGCCTCCGACGGGTCAGTGAGTCCTGACGGGTGATTGTGTGCAAGGACAAGCGCGGCGGCTCCCAATTCCAGGGCCTTTTTCATGACCTCCCTGGGATATATCACGCTGGCGGCAAGCGTGCCTTCAAACAGGGGCTCAACAGCTATTATGCCGTGCCTTGCATCAAGAAATGTAACCACGAAGACTTCGCGGTTGTGAAAGGAATAGGCGTGGTGAAGATAGTCAACCAGGTCAGAGGCGGCCTTGACGTAATGTTTGCCAGCCAGCCTGGCCCTGAGGAATTTTCTCGCAACCTCGTGAATAAACTTGAGGGCAAAGATGTTGTTGGGGCCTACTCCCTTGATTTTTTGGAGTTCTTGCGGTGATGCTTCAAGCGCGGCCGCAAGGGAGCCGAAGTGCTTTCTGGTTGAGCGCGCCCTCTCCTTGCAGTCCTGCCTCGGAGTGCCGAAGCTGAAGAGCATTTCAAGGATTTCATCATCGGTAAACGCGTCAAGGCCATACTCCATGAAGCGCTCCCGCATTCGCTGGCGGTGGCC
>JALVQQ010000180.1 GCA_027025395.1 Deltaproteobacteria bacterium
GCTCTCCCTGCGGACCCTGTGGTCCGGGTTCGCCCTTGTCGCCCTTGGGACCCTTTGGACCTGGAGGACCAGGATCTCCCTTGTCGCCCTTGGGACCAGGCGGGCCTGGATCTCCCTTGGGACCTGGTTCACCCTGCGGACCCTGTGGCCCCGGATCTCCCTTGTCTCCCTTTTCACCCTTGGGGCCTGGAGGGCCTGGCTCACCCTGCGGACCAGGCTCACCCTGATCTCCCTTGGGACCAGGAGGCCCGGCTTCTCCCTGGGGACCTGGAGGACCAGGATCTCCCTGTGGACCTTGCGGACCCGCGGGGCCCGGAGGCCCTGGGGGCCCTGGGACACCGGGCTCTCCCTTTTCTCCCCGAAGCTCACCTTTGGCAAGAGCGTCTTTCAGCTCCTGCATCTCCTCTCTTAACGCTGAAATCTGGCGGTTGGCAAGAACCCCGAAAATGCTGAGGCCCAGGGCAACCAGCGCCAGAATGTACAGAAAACTCATACGTCCTCCTTTCCCAGAGATAAGTTTTGAATTTACCTGTGAAATGCAGGCCCACCGGACCTGCATTCATGGTTCATAATTACTTACAGCAACCAGCAGGGGAATGCCCGGAACGGCTGAAACCGTTATTGCTGCCAGGCAAAACCCGCTGACAGATTATTGATCACGCCTTTCAAAAGCCATGTTCATTGGCATGACAGCCAGCGTATTTCCGGATAATACAAAAAAATGAGTTCCTGTTCAATAAAAAAATATTTATAATAAAAGGGTTAGCCAAGACACACAGGCGGGCACTGCTTTTCCTGCCACAATATTTAAGGAGATAACTTCTTGCAATTATATGATGTTTTTAACGGAGATGCCGACGGTTTGTGTTCCCTGCACCAACTGCGCCTGGCGCGGCCGGCTGAATCACTCCTCATTACAGGCGTTAAAAGGGATATAGAGCTGCTCTCCAGAGTACCTTCACCAAGCCCCTCTGAGCTTCCCGCGGAGGTCAACGTGTTCGATATTTCGCTTGACAGGAACCGCAAGGAACTCCTGCGTATCCTGCAAGCCGGGGCCAGGATAAACTATTTCGATCACCACTTTGCGGGTGAGATTCCGCATCACCCACTGCTTGAAACACATATCGGGACCCGGCCTGACGCGGGCACCAGTTTCATCGTGGATCAGCTCATTGACGGCCGCTTCAGGGCATGGGCCGTTGCTGGCACCTACGGCGACAACTTTGACGAAACAGCCCACCAACTCGCCCGGTCTGTATCAATGGGTGAAAAAACGGAAATGCAGTTGAAGGAACTTGGCATACTGCTAAACTATAACAGTTATGGTACCACCACAGATGATCTCATCTTTCACCCCGCCAGACTTTATGCAACCATGAAGGAGTATGAAAATCCCATTGATTTCATGAACTCCAGTCCGGTATTTGACAGGCTGCGCAAGGGTTATAAAGAGGACATGCGGCGCGCGGCCTCCCTGACACCTTCCTTTTCCTCAGGCGCCAACCACGTGTTCATCCTGCCGGACAAACGCTGGGCGCGGCGTGTAAGCGGTGTATTCGCAAACAGTGTGGCGAGAACCAATCCCTCGGGGGCCCATGCTGTACTCACCCCTCTTGAAGGAGACGGTTTTGTGGTAAGTGTAAGGGCTCCTCTTTCCGACAGGAGAGACGCGGACACACTTTGCAGGAAATTCCCAACGGGAGGAGGACGCGCGGCAGCTGCCGGAATTAACGTGCTTCCGGAAGGCGATGTTGACAAATTCCTTGAAGAATTTGAAAAAACTTATAAATAAACCTGTAATGCCTGTCAAAACAGATGGGGGCACGGCGCAATCCCGTCAGGAAAACTCCCTGGGCACGGTCTAATAGCCGGAAAACCTGATAACGCAACCACTTGCCAATGCCCCTGCAATTTTAAACACCTAACTATCAGGAGGCAGATATTATGAACAAAAAAACTCTTCTCATACTCGCTCCAGGATATGAAGAACTTGAAGCCATCGCCGTAGCCGACATGCTGCGGCGTGCAGGCATTGAAGTAGTAATCGCGGGCACTGTTCCTGGGCCTGTCCCTTCGGACCGCAACATTAAAATAGTGCCGGATGCCGAGCTTGATGAGGTTGCAGGCCAGGCTTTTGATCTTATAGTCCTTCCTGGCGGCATACCTGGAACGGAAAACCTTGCAAAGGACCCCAGGGTCATTGCCCTGTTGCAGAATCAGCTTGAATCCGGCGGATATATAGGAGCAATCTGTGCCGCGCCGGCCATACTTGACCGCCTGGGGATATCTTCAGGCAGAACAATTACCTGCCATCCTGCCTGTCAGGCCTCGGTAAAAAATTCCCAACTCTCCCAGGACAGGGTAGTCCAGGACGGCCAGTTTATAACCAGTCAGTGCGCCGGCACGGCGCTGGAATTCGGCCTGAGGCTTGTTGAACTTCTGGCTGGCAAGAATAAGATGGAAGAAGTGAATGCCGGGGTCAGGGCTGCAATCCTTTAGATGCATCCCCGTACCGTGGTGATTTGCTGAAAAGCACAAAGTCGCCGCCCAACCCGCCCCTGGGATGTGCCGGGCTAAATGTCCTTCGGGCCTGTCATGCTGACTATATAATGCGACAACTTCCATATCGGGGACAGCAAAGCCCAATTCAATCACCCTGTGACGACAACGGTAACATCGCGCCCCGGGGCAGCCTGATCATAAAGGCCGCCAGGAGCGGCAAAATACGCCTTAAATACAGAGGACTTCATGTCCAAAAGAAAAAAACAGAAAAAATCCGACCAGGCCAAAACCACTCTGCCGGTCCTGAACCACAGCGAAACAGAACGCCTGCCGGTTCCCGAAACCGACCCGGTTCGTCAGTACCTGGCGGAGATCAGCAAATACCCTCTTCTTACACCTGAAGAGGAAGACAGGATCACCAAGGCATATTACGAAACAAGGGATCCGGCCCTTGCCTCCAGGATAGTGACATCTAACCTGAGGCTTGTGGTCAAAATAGCCCTGGATTTTCAGAAACTCTGGATGCAGAACTTCCTTGACCTGATCCAGGAGGGAAACGTGGGCCTCATGCATGCGGTAAAAAAATTTGATCCATACAAGGGTGTAAAATTTTCTTACTATGCTTCCTTCTGGATAAAGGCATATATAATGAAGTTCATAATGGACAACTGGCGCCTTGTCAAAATAGGCACCACCCAGGCGCAAAGAAAGCTCTTTTACAATCTGAACAAGGAAAAGGAGCGCATGAAGGCCCTGGGCTATGACCCAACCCCCAAACGCATATCCGAGTCCCTGAATGTTAAAGAGTCTGACGTAATAGCCATGGATCAGCGAATGGGCTCCTGGGAAGTTTCGCTCAACGCACCCGTGCGTGACGATTCAGATGACAGGCATATGGATTTCCTGGCCAGCAATGACGCGTCCATAGAATCAAATGTGGCCCGCAGGGAAGTTGCTCGGCAGCTTTCACATCAGCTCAAGGAATTTGCCAAGGAGCTGAAAGACAAGGAAAAGATAATCTTTGAAAAAAGGCTCATGTCGGAAGAGCCGCTGACCCTTCAGCAGCTTGGCACTGAATTCGGGGTATCCAGGGAAAGGGTCAGGCAGATCGAGGTAAGGGTCAAGAACAAACTGAAAAAATTCCTTGAAAACAGGATTCACGACATAGACTCTTACAAAGACGTGGTGGAATAAATTTTGCCAGGTTAACCCGGTTTTGTTTGTGCCTGGCTTCAGGCTGTCCGGACAGAAAATATGAAACCATTCCTTTACAGCAAATTATTTTCCGGTGTAACCATCGTATCTTTCTGTTGCATCTGCATTTTCATCTTGATGCCGGCCCAGGCGCGTCCAGCCTATCATATTTCACATTCAGCGCCCTATTCCTGGTATCTCAACGGAGTAATGCTTGAGCTTAAAGGCAACTATAGAGAGGCCTACGACTCATTTAAAACAGCCTGGGAGCTTGACGAGGATGCCGTGCCCGTACTCACCGAGCTTGCCAGGGTAGCTCTGCGCCTCAACAAGACTGGGGAGGCTGAAAAATGGATCGAACAGGCCCTTGCAATCAGGCCGGATGACGTCAAGCTCAAAATGATGCTGGCTCGTATATACGCATCCGGCCAACAGCATGCGGAGGCAGTTGAAATCCTCGAGGACGTGCTGAAACAGGAACCTGACAATCAGGATGCCCTGTTTCTCCAGGGTTCTCTGTACGCGCAGATGGAAAAATACCCCAAGGCTATTGAAGCCCTGAAGCATGCCGCCAGCCAGAAGGGATCGCGTTCGTTCATGGCCCACTATTATCTCGGCAAAATTTACCTTGACAAGGCCGAACCGGCCAAGGCAAGGGAAGAATTTTACCAGGCCCTACAGGCCAACCCCCGATTCATTCCTCTCTATATAGACCTTGCCCTAACCTATGAGGCAGAGAGGGATGTTGAAAACGCTCTCAAAATATGGCGCATGCTTCTTGAAAAACAGCCTGACAATCTCCGGGTGGCGGCAAGGGTGGTGGAGCTTCAGCTGGAACTTGGCCAGATCGATAATGCAGTAAAGATGCTGGAAGAGCTCAACAGCAGCAACCCGGCCATTACCGCTCTCAAATTCAAGGCTGCCATTACCTGCCTGCAGAAAAAGATGCCCCTGAAGGCGCTTGCCATACTGGAACCAATGTCCGGGGCAATGCAGGGTGACAGCAGGCTGCTTTTCTATACGGCCCTGGCGCTCGAACAGGCTGGCAGAATAGATGATGCCATCAACACCCTGAAATCAATAGACCTGAATGACAGTGTGGGGACGGAAGCCGCCATACGGGCAGCCTATCTGCTTCAGACTAAAAATGAAAAGGAAAAGTCTTTTGAATATCTGGAGGCCTGCCACAGAAAAGTACCTGACAATCCGGAGATTGTGCTGGCTCTTGCCAGAATGTATCACCAGGCCGGACAGATAGCACGTTCCGTGGCATTGCTGGAAGATTACATAAACTCCGGCGGCGAAGACAAGGAAATTTACATGCAGCTGGCCATGACCCTGGAAAACCGCGGACAACGCAGCCGGGCCATTGAACTTGCCTTGCAGGCAATTGAGCTTGACCCCGATTATGTGCCAGCCCTGAACTTTGTGGGTTATATCTGGGCAGAGGAAGGAAAAAATCTTGACAGGGCAGAAGAGCTGCTGAACAAGGCTGTTGAAAAACAGCCGGATGACGGTTTTGTGGTGGACAGCCTTGGCTGGCTTTACTATGCACAGGGAAAATACAAAAAGGCGGTTCAACAACTTGAAAAGGCCCACAAACTCGTGCCGGATGACCCCACAATTGCCGAACATTTGGGCGATGCTCTCATGAAAATAGACAGGTACTACAAAGCGCTTAACGTCTATCGCAAGGCCCTTGAACTTGAAAAAAACAGGAAAAACAGACGCAGGCTGAACAAGAAAATCAAAAAAGCGGTTGACCTGATATCAGACATGGTGGATTCATAAGCGGCCCACGCCAGGCACCCTGCCTTTGCCGCCTTCCATACGCTGCTCGGTTCCTCAACGTGCAACACCCGTAAATCAGGGGAAACCCCCAGGCTATTTTGACATCTTCAGCTTTTCAACAATATCGGAATCTCCCTTGAAACTATGCTGTTCGTCAGGGAATGAGCCCTGCCCAACCTCCCTTGCAAAGTCGGCAAGGGCAGCTTTCATCTGTTCAGAAAATTTGGCGTACTGTTTCACAAAAGATGGACAGAACTTCTCGAACAAGCCGAGCATATCGTGTGTTACCAGCACCTGGCCATCGCACCACGGGCCAGCGCCAATACCTATGGTGGGGATTGTAACGGTTTCTGTTATATACCTTGCCAGGGTATCGGGCACGCACTCCAGAACCAGCGCAAAAGCTCCGGCCTCCGAAACAGCCACTGCGTCTTCCAAAAGCCTCCTGGCGCTTTCGAGATCCCTGCCCTGCACCTTGTACCCGCCAAGTGCCGTTGCGGTCTGAGGGGTAAGTCCCACATGCCCCATCACTGGAATTCCAGCCCTGACTATCTTTTTAATGGTGGAGGCTACCTCCCTGCCTCCCTCAAGCTTTACGGCATGACACCCTGCCTCCTTGACAAACCTGCCGGCATTATGCACTGCCTCATTTTCTGAAACCTGGTAGGACATAAACGGCATGTCTCCCACCACAAGGGCCTTTTCCGTTCCTCTTGATACTGCCCGGCAGTGGTGAAGCATCTCCTCCATGGTGACAGGCACCGTGGATTCGTATCCCAGCACCACCATGCCAAGGGAATCACCCACGAGAAGCACATCTATGCCCGCACTGTCAAGCATGCGGGCCATACTGTAGTCGTATGCCGTGAGCATGGTGATCTTTCGGCCTGATTCCTTAAAGGATAGAATGTCAACAGGGGTCATGGACATGATACTGTCCTCCTAAGAATGGTTTGTGCCCGGCGACAAAAGAAAAACCGGTCAGAGGAAAAAAGAAGGGAGGCAGCTGTAAGCCGGGTTCTGTACCCTGCCGCAGCAGGGCGGTGATCATTCATCTGGGATGACGGTTGCCCGCCACCTCAAGCAACCTACCCGGAAGCCTCGGACGGGCCGCCCTCAAACGCTTCCCTATTTGGTCTTGCTCCGGATGGGGTTTACCAGGCCTGCCGTGTCACCACGGCAGCCGGTGGGCTCTTACCCCACCTTTTCACCCTTACCCGCGGCGTTACCCCCGCGGGCGGTCTGTTTTCTGTGGCACTTTCCCTGGGGTTGCCCCCGGTCCGCGTTACGGACCATCCTGCCCTGCGTGGCCCGGACTTTCCTCTGCCGGATTGCGAGACCCGGCAGCGATCACCCGCTGCCTCCCACAAATTTTACCATTGCTGCTAAGGCCTGCATCAAGCAACAGGCTGACACGACAACAGCAAGGCACTGTTTATCCTCAAAAAAGATCGCTGGTTGCGGTTTTCCAAAGGTCAGATTTCGGTCTTGAGCGCATAAATGAGCCTCTGGCATGAAGGGCAGGTCATCATACGCTCTTCACGAAGCAGCTCATTATACATCTGCGGCGGTATATTCATATTACACGCGCTGCATACCGCATCGGTGACTGCGGCAACCACCAGGCCCTGGCGCTTTTCAGCAAGAAAACGATACTTTGCAAGGATGTCAGGCCTTACTTCAGAAGCAACACCTTCACCTTCCCTGCGCAGCTCATCTATTTTCTTCTCAAGGTCCGCCTCGGCCTGGCGAATACGTTTCTCCTCCGCCTCTGCCTCCTTTGAGTCAGCCTGCAACTCCCTTTCACCCTCGGCAACCGCATCTTCAAGGTTCTTGATCTCTTCAAGAAGCTCTATAAGCTCATCCTCCCTGGTCTTGTTCGCCTTCTTGATCTCCTCGATCTCCTTGTTCAAGGCCTGATACTCACGCTGATTCTGAACCGCTGACATCTTCTGCTGAGACTTCTTCATGCGCTCGGTCTCAAGTTCAAGCTCATCTTCAATCTCTATCTTGCGCTTGCGAAGCTCCCTAATCTTTACCCTTTTCTCCTCTATGGCGGCTTCCTTGTCCGCGACGCGCTCCTGCAATGCCTTGAGCCGCTCAGGAAGCTTTTCCTTTTTTTTATTGATCTTCCTTATCTCAAGATCAATACCCTGCAGCCTTATAAGTGGGGTGAGTTCAGATAACAATTTTATGCTCCTCCTGGATATATTCTTGCTGGCCTGTTGGTCCTATAGGCTGTTGTCAAAAACTGAAGTCATGACCTACAAAAAAAGCCGACTTGAAACCGGTACCCGTCAACAGGAGACCCATCCGCGCATCGCCAGCCGCTGGAAGCACATGCGGCACGTCTGAAAGAGCTGCGCCGCGTGTCCGTGGCTTCCTGCAAACAGATACAGGGAAACTTCAACATAATTTATTGCAAGGCCACAAAAGCACAAGGCTTCCTATGCCACATGACGGCCGGCCCGCATCCATGCAGCCGGGGAGAATTCCTCCTCAAACCGCAGCACATCAACCTCCCATCCCCTTTCCGCCGCCCTGCGTTTCAGATAATCTACAACGACAGGGACTATTGGCAACTCGGTTGCAAAATGTCCCGCATCTATTACCGCCTTGCCCAGAAGTTCCGCCTCCCGAAACACACTGTGCTTGACCTCTGCTGTCACATAAAGATCAGAGCCCGAGGCCAGAAATTCGGTCCAGAGACTGGAGCCAGACCCGCCGCACACGGCGGCCGTTGCAATCCGCATGGATGGATCTCCCGAAACCATGACAGCAGGAAGGCGCAGCTCCTGGCATATCCGCGCCGCTATCTCATGAAGTGACATGGGCTCTGAAAGCCTGCCCACCCTTCCAAGACCTGTATGCGCACCCTCTGAACCGGGTATCATGGGTACGGTGTCAACCAGACCGGTTATCCTGGCAAGCTGGTCACTGACGCCATTTTCAGCAGAATCAAGGTTTGTATGAGCAGAAGCAAGGCAAATGTTGTTTTTGATCAGAAGAGAAATGATGCGTGGAAGAGGCCTGGACAGGTCAAGTTTTTTCAAAGGGGTGAAAATCAGTGGATGGTGCGTAACCAGCATGTCAACCCCGGCGTCCAGCGCTGTATCCACAAGGGACATTGAGACATCAAGGGCAACCATGATCCGGCTAACAGGCATTGATGGGTCTCCCGCCTGAAGACCTACATTGTCCCACTCTTCCGCCAAAACGGGAGGAGCCCATTTACATAACTCCTGCCATATTTCGTCAGCTGTCGGTTTAGAAGGCATCGTGATCAAAAAGGATGTCAGCGGTAAATGGATTCACTATCTGTTATCAAAGTATCCAACCGGGATAAAAAAAGGTGCAGCACTGTCTTGCAGCTGCACCTTTTGAACAACTCGATTTCAGCGCTACATGCGCATATTTTGCACAATTTCGAGAGATTATCTCACGCCTCCACCCTGCATGAAGCAGGCAGGAACCTATACGCCGGAAAGTTATTTAAAACTATTGGGCCCACCAGGATTCGAACCTGGGACCAACCGGTTATGAGCCGGTGGCTCTGACCAAACTGAGCTATGGGCCCTGAATTTTTCAATCCAAAAGCCACGGCCGCCCCTCCGGAGGCCGCACCCTGCAAAAACGGAAACCATTTATATACTACCAGCTGTTTGGTTGTCAAGCCATATAGATATCGTAATATTTACCTTGCTGCTCCCTGGCCGCCCTCCCTGAAGGATCGGAGAGCGGCGCGCCAACTCACTAAAATAGGCCGAAAACAGAATATTTTTATAGCCTATAATTACATTTGCAACTTGCCGCAAAACCGGCCTGGAATGAAAAAACACTCCGGATCACAGGCCAAGATAACTCAAAACACTTTTTATCATTGACCTGCCGTAAATCACTACTTATGTTAGGAAGAATCTCTGTCTCAAATTATAAACAAGGGCATGTTCAAAATTCTCCGGAATTTTGCAATCCCTGTCAGGATATCATCATATCCTGCTGAACATACCAAAGGAGCATTTTTTAATGAAGATTCAGGACAAAAGTTATGTAGAAATCGAATACACCCTCAGCCTTGACTCCGGCGAGACCATTGACCAGTCAGGTGACACTCCCTTCGGCTTTATCTGCGGAACAGGCCAGGTGATTCCCGGGCTTGAACGGGGCCTTATGGACAGAGAGGCGGGAGAAGAGCTAAAACTCACCATTGAACCCAAGGAAGGCTACGGCGAATTCAGGCAGGACATGCTGCGTGACATTCCAAGAAACCAGTTTCCCCAGGGAATGGAACTCAAAAAAGGCATGCCATTTGAAGCACAGTCTCCCCAGGGGCCCCTGCGCTTCACCATCAAGGAAGTAACTGAAGACAACGTGGTTGCCGACTTCAACCATCCGCTGGCTGGCAAGACCCTCCATTTTGATATCAAGATAACAGATGTAAGGGAGCCTACCGCTTCAGAGATGATGAGTTGCGCACCAGGCGGTTCATGCGGATGTGACACCAACACGTCCGGTTCATGCGGCGGCTGTGCGGGCGGGTGCGGCTAGCACAATCAGATCATTCGACAATCACCGGTTCGATTTGACACCTGAGGGGCATGCAGAGGCCATACTGCATGCCCTTTTCATTTTCCCGGAGCAGATTTCAATCAAGAACAATTTATCAGGCTCGCCGGGGCATGGGGTATATCTCCGGCAACCACGGCATTGAAAGCGGCATCGTAGACCGGGGCCATCCGTTGCCATGAAAATCCTGCAACAGCCCTGGACAGGTGTTCAACAACTCTTTTCCTTTTGTCTACTCTCTGATGCCAGCATGACAATTCAGCAGCCAGCCGCTCTTCGAGCTCGTTTGCCGACTCATAAAAGACCTCTTCATGAAACTCTTCCGGGACCAGTTCCGGGTAGGAGAGTCTTCTTGGAAGTAGAGGGAAAGCACCTGAATATATTGCCTCACAGACGCTTATCCCGAAAAAATCGTGTATTGAGGTAACCGGAAGAAGGTTTCCCATACCAACAAGACGGGCATAATCAGACCTCTTTTCCGCAAATCCTCTATGGATAACCCTGCTGCCCAGTCTGGCACAGGCGGTTTCAAATTCACCCGGTTTGTGCCTGAAGCTTTCTCCAAGCAAAATTACCCTGAAATCAAGCCCTCTTGAAACAAGGGAGAGCAGCACCTCCAGAAACTCCCCCGGGTTCTTGTCATATTCCCACCTGTGATTCCAGAGTATAACCGGATTTTGCTCATGTTTTGCAAGGACGCAATCCTCCAGGGCGGCGCAGGGCAGTGGGGAATAGTCGATACCCAGCGGAAGCACACGGCTCTTCGCCCTTATTTCGCGGATTGAATCACCAAGCCTGAAATCGGGAAAATGGCGAAGCATCCTGGGAAGTTCATGAAAAAAAGAGCGCATATTATAGAGGGAGTTGAAAAAAACATGATCCGCGCACAGGGCAGACACAAAATTGATAAAGCCATAGTGCACATCCCTGCCCTTCTGCCTGTCCCTGTCTCCCTCCCGCCAGGGATAGGCAAGCTGGTTTTCATGAAAGTACACCGCTGTTGGCACCCGGCTTGTTACATCACGGGTCAAGGCCAGAAAAGTACTCAAATCCAGCATGCTTGAAGCCAGTATGAGGCTTGCCTCAACCGCCTTCTGTCTGTACTCCTGCGCCAGGCTTACCGCGCCTCCATGCATGCGCCATTTCCAGAAACGGCCAGGCATGGTAAGAAGCTCTACATCATAACCGGAGTTACGCACATACCCTTGGGCCCAGGCCTGGTGAGAACCTGTAAAAAAGGGTTCAAGAATTACAATTTTCATGAATTACGACAAAACAGAACCGGTAGAACTTGAAATTGACGGAATGCTTGACCTGCACACGTTCCGGCCAGGAGAGATTTCATCACTGATCCCGGAATATGTAAAAGCGTGCCGCGACAAAGGCATAACAGAAATACGCATAGTTCACGGAAAGGGCCTGGGAATCCTGAAAAAATCCGTACAGGCAGTACTTGAACGTACCGAAGGCGTGGCATGGTTCGGGCCTGCTCCGCATGACCGTGGACACTGGGGGGCAACCATGGTAAAGCTCAAAAAATGACCCCTTGAGCTACACCCTTACTCTCCACCGGAGTCTTCAACACCATTTCTCGCCCTGTGCACAATCTCTATGATTGACTCAATCCTGGTCTTTCGGGGCGCGCCAAATGCAGCCTTGAGTTCCTCTTCGCTGTAATTCCCGGCCAGAAACTCCAGCACAGGGAATACATCGTACCAGCAATCCATTATCTTTCTGCAGGGCAATCCCTCATTTGCCCCCCTGCAGTAACGAAATGGAAGCCGGTGTCCCAGCATCCTGCAGTAACCCTCCAGCTCATCATGCATCTCTTTCATACTTTACTCCAACATCTCTGATGACAGCCTGTTCGACGGAAATTTTTGAACCGGTCCGTCAATTTCCCTCTATATGTCTTCAGTGAGCCGTGGCTGCACGGCATTAATACTTACGGTCACATTTGCCACATTGACTTTATGCCCCTCTTGGGCCGCATAAATCCCTAAGCCCGGCATAAAAACATTCCAGATCACGCACATACCATGCGGCAGCATCATCCTGCCCCTGACGGGTAACAAAATCCACCCTCAGAAGCGGCCTGAATATTGATTTTCCCAGAAAGCTTCGCGGTGTACTGATTTTCCTTATGCTTTCCAAAGGAATCGTGATCTCAAGATCAGGGGCCAGACGCCTGAACCACAGCGCCTTCCTGGTAAGAACAAGCACACCGTTTCCTCTTATCTGCGCCATCCCCTGACTCTGCCTTCCGAACCAGGATGCGGACCTGTCAATACAGAGCGCATCTTCTGGAGCAATCCGGCCTGCCCACCCAGCAGTAACAGGTTGCTCCCTCTTGCGCGATTGCAGCACCCTGAACAGAATGATAACGGCAAGAAAGGCCAAAAGCCACGCTACAACAATCAACAAGATGGCAAAATTCATAAAAACAGTGCTGGTTCACCGCATCCGGCAAACATGGTGGGAATTATACTGTTACGCCATATTAGGCCTTGCCAAAAAATCAAATATTATTTATCTTAGTTCATCAGTATTGATTATCACCTGACACTGTGTCTCACAAATCTTTTTACAACTTAAAGGTCCGGAAGGCTATTTCTAACAGCAAAACCGCAAGAGCTGTACCTTATAAACAATATAAACTTCATGGACCGTAACAACAAATACCAAGGAGAGAATCATGAAAAAATTCAGATGTACCGTATGCGGCTATATTCACGAAGGCGACACACCCCCTGAAAAATGTCCCCAGTGTGGCGCATCAAGCGACAAGTTCGTCGAAGTTACAGACGGACCGCTTGAATTTGCAGACGGACATGTAATAGGAGTTGCAAAGGGTGTTGATGCGGAAATTCTTGAGGGACTACGCGCCAACTTTACAGGAGAGTGCACAGAAGTCGGAATGTATCTGGCCATGAGCCGTCAGGCAGACAGGGAAGGTTATCCGGAAGTTGCCGAGGCATACAAGCGCATTGCATTCGAGGAGGCTGAACATGCCGCAAAGTTTGCCGAGCTTCTTGGTGAAGTGGTGGAAGCTGACACCAGGGCCAACCTCAAGGCAAGGGTAGAGGCCGAATTCGGTGCCTGCCAGGGCAAAAAGGATATTGCTGTAAAGGCCAAGGAGCTTGGCCTGGATGCCATTCACGACACGGTTCACGAGATGTGCAAGGATGAGGCCCGGCACGGACAGGCCTTTGCAGGGCTGCTGAAACGCTATTTCGGGGAATAAGCAGAAGGCAATATTAAAAGATTGGGTCAGCGGGGGTATATTTGCCCCCGCTTTTTTGTTTATGTTTCCTCTGACTGCGAGGTTCTTATATTCAGCAGTTTGAAACATAAGCCTGAAGCCTCATGCATCC
>JALVQQ010000181.1:0-3882 GCA_027025395.1 Deltaproteobacteria bacterium
GTACAAGCCTTCTCTCAAGCAGGAAGCGTATGGTGCCGCTTGAATCAACTCCCCTTACAGCCTCTATCTCCGCACGTGTAACCGGCTGTTTATACGCTATAAGAGCCAGTGTCTCCATGGCTGCGCGGCTTAACCTCGCAGGCGCTTTCTGCCTTGCCTTGAGGACATATTCCCGGTACTCCTTCCTGGTCCTGAAGACTATTCCCCCTGCCACCTCTTTGAGCTCGATACCGTGCCCCGCACCTGAGTAACGGCGTCTCAGCACATCAACGGATTCTTTTACAAGGGAAGGCTCATAACCGTGCAGGATGGAGCAGAGAGCCCTGATTGGGACTGGCCGCGGAGAGGCAAAAAGCACGGCCTCCACCGCAGCCAGCAGTTGGCGGGACTCAACCCCTTCATTATTGCCATTATTATCATTATTCGGTATTTCCGAAGACATAATATTTCAATCCGGACACCCGGTTCATGCCAGGCAGAGGACAGCAGGGCCCCCAATCATAATGCAGGAATGCCAGTCCCAAAACCGGAAATGCCGATTTCTTTTTAAATAGCTTTTTGAAATGTCCCTGAAAGAAACCAAAAAAAGCCTCCCTGCTTACAGGAAGGCCTGACAAACAAAGGCATTGCGCAACGGCCAAGGCTCACTCAATATGGACATCTTCTACTTCCCATATAAGATGTTCCATGTCAATCAATTTGAGCCTTACATAATAGTTTGTGTCCATAATGCTTACCGGGTCAAGGATAATGCTCAAATCAGAAGCATCAAGCCTAGCGGTGCCTTGGGTATATGCTGATTCGGATATTGAGCTTGTATCCAGCTCCCATCTGTAATTATCAATATAATTTAGTGTACAGCTAAAGAAACTCCCGTTGAATTCAATTGAACTTATGATAATATCAAGTTCGGTACTAACTGTAGCGGTTGCTATAGCCTGGGCCGCATGGCCATCGTTATCCTGCCCTGTAATGCCTGAATAACTGTAAAGGCTGAGGGAATCATGTTCGATTTCTGTCTCGCCGTCTTCAGTTTCGGTTTCATCACACTCTTCTTTTACCAGACCTATGCCATAGGCGTACCACTGAGTACATGTCTCCTGTTTTTCCTTGACCCGGCCACTGACATAATCATACCGTTCATTCACTACGCGTCGAATCTTCAGACAGTCCTGAAAATTTCCGGCATTTACGGAAACATTTTCGACCCCAAGAAACATCACATTGACATCTCCGCTCCTGCGCCTGTACCTGGAACCATCCTGGGTTTCAAAGCCGTCAAAAGTTGAGGAATAGGATTGACCCTCTTCAAGCTCCAATGGCAACATGACTGGAGGCTGACTAAAGGCAAGCTCTTCTATCTCGTCATCATCCCATTCACACTGATACAGCCTTCTAAAACCTTGATCATTCCAACCATATATGTCGAAGTATTGATGATCATTATCATAAAATCCAACATGCCCCACCATGGATGAGACTGAACTGAACTGGCTTGCAATGGGCATTTGCAGGAAATCCGAAACGGTGATTATCTCAATATTTTTCATGTGACCCCACTCGTCAACATAAGTGTAAGCGCTGCCCTCATTCATTGGGCAATAATCGGGCATGTAATAAGCCCACCCCGCATTCAATGGCAAAAACAGGAAAAAAAGAAAAATCACCGTTGATGAACAAATTGATACGTTCTTCATGAGCACATTTCACTCCTTTTCAGTTTTGTTTCATTCTCCTCCATGCTTTTGGGATTGAAACCGACCACCGAAAGCAAAAAGCACGGTCTCCACTGCAGCCAGTATCTGGCTTGACTCAGCTCCATTATTATTATCCGGTGTTTCCTCAAATATGAGGAAACAATTATGGATTAGCAGAACCAATCATTTAAAACCCGACGGAAAAATTCAGGTTCTACAGTTCTTCCACAATAACCGTGCCGCTTACCTTTATATCCTTGCCGTCTTCATCAATAAAAGAGATGTAGCCGCCTATGGTTTCAACCTTGAAACGGCCCTGCCACTGGCGAATCACCTTGCCGTTACAGTCATACAACGTAACCTTGCGCTTCAGCCCTATGATATCAGACTTCATGTGTTTAAGATTCTTGCGCTGGCGTTCAGTACATGACGTGATAGCCAGGACACCTGCCGCAAGCATCAGCACGGCAAGCAGGGCTGCAATCCCGCGTTTACGATTGTTTGGCATGTTTCCCCCTTGATCAGGCATCTGCGGCGGCATTGAAGCCAAGCTCAAAGGCCTTCAGGTTGGCTTCAACGAACCTTTTCTTGACGGTGCGGGTTATGGTATCCCGGATTCTCTCAGCAGATACAGGAAGCACGCCTGTTGCTGAAAGAGTACCTATCAGAACCACGTTAAGGGCCTTGGCAGTACCGGCCTCCTTGGCCAGGGCTTCTGCGTCAAGGGCCTTTACAGTGGCGTAGTGATCCCGCATGAAACCTATCCAGTGATCAACATCAGGATATTCAGCCTGGCCGAGCTTTACGGTAAACGGCTCCACCGGAACCGTATTGGTTATAATTACACTTTTGCAGGAACACTTGCCAAGGGCCCTTATGGTTTCAAGTGGCTCAAAGCTTACCAGCACATCCGCCTCTCCGTCTGAAATAATCGGACCGGCTATACCGCCAAGCATAACGGTTGACTCAACCACCCCTCCCCTTTGGGCCATTCCATGCACTTCGCTTACAGTTACGTCCATTCCCTCAGCCATTGCAGCCTCACCCAGCAGCCTTGAGGCAAGCAGGGTGCCCTGGCCTCCAACACCGGTAAAAAGAATACGCTGCCTTTCCATTATTTCCTACCTCCTACCCGCTTTGCATACAGGACGCAGGGAGCCTCGGCTATTACGACTGTCACCCCGTCCTTTGCCAGTGCCTCCTTGAGAGTCTCTACAGCATCTGCCTTTTTGTAAGGATTGATCTTGTACAGGTGTTTTACTCCGCAACCCTTTACGACTTCATCTATGGCAATGCGCGGTTTTTCGTAGCCAGGGGGACGCATCCAGATACCGGGATTGGGCTGGTGCCCGGTCATGGCCGTGGTGCTGTTATCAAGTATAACGAGGCAGAAGCTGTGATCATTGTGAACCGCACTGCAGAGAGACGGGATACCCGAATGGAAAAAGGTGGAATCCCCGATGAAAGAGACAATTTTCTGGTCGGTAGAAATGGAAAAACCCGAGGATGTGCCCACACTTGAGCCCATGCAGAGCAGATAATCCGCCATGCCAATCGGTGGCAGCATACCAAGGGTATAACAACCTATATCCGTGGGATAGACGGTATTTTCAACCACACCCAGCTGGGTAAGGGCCTCCTTGACCTCGTTGTAGGTTTCACGATGAGGACACCCCTTGCAAAGCGTGGGAGGTCTCATAGGAAGCGGTGGTACTCCTGAAAGGTCCGGCTGCTCCACATCCGGGAGAGATATGCCAAGGGAGTCTGCAATTACACGGCGAACATGGGCCGGGTCGAACTCATAAAGCCTTGAAAATGCGCCTGAGGCCTTTCCTATAAACTCCAGGCTTGCACCGTTTTTATGCGCAACCACCCGCAGCGCTTCCTCCTGGAAGGGCTCCAGCTCCTCCACCACGATGAGCCTGTCTAACCCCTTTAAAAAGGAAGCAAAAAGCCTCTCGGGAACAGGATAGGAAAAACCAAGCTTCAGGAACCTGACACTGTGGGCGCAGCCCAGCTCTGCAATGGCGTCCTGCACATAGCATGCGGCCACACCGGATGCGACAATGCCAGTTTGACCATCCCCTGAAACAGTATTGAATGGAGAGTCACAGGCCATCTCAGCTGCCTGCTCCTGCTGCTCAAACAGGGCCTTGTGCCTCATGCGGGCCACAGCAGGCACCGG
>JALVQQ010000181.1:3892-13391 GCA_027025395.1 Deltaproteobacteria bacterium
GATAACGGGAATGCCGAGCTTTTCGGATATGTCAAAAGCAGCCACGGTCATGTCCCTGGCCTCCTGGGGAGAAGAAGGCTCAAGCAGCGGAAGGCCGGAAAGCTTTGCAAAATAGCGGTTGTCCTGCTCATTCTGGCTGGAGTGCATTGAAGGATCATCTGCACAGACGATTACCATGCCTCCCCTCAGCCCAACATATGCCAGGGTCATGAGCACATCAGAGGCCACATTCATACCTACGTGTTTCATGCAGGTAAGAGTCCGGAGTCCGGCTGCGGCAGCCGAGGCTGCAACCTCCATTGCAACCTTTTCATTGGCGGAAAACTCGAAGTAGATGCCTGACTCAGGATCCTGGGTTATCTGAAAAAGGTTATTTCCTATCTCGGATGAAGGGGTTCCGGGATACGATGCCGCAACCGACATGCCTGCCTCCACAGCGCCCCGAACAATAGCCTCATTGCCAAGAAGAAGCATCTTCCTGCCTGGTTCATCAGTTAATAACGGATGCATTTTGATTGGATAGTCCTTTCGGTTAAGTATTTTTATATCTCTGCCCGCAGACACCGCATTTGCAGCGTTGCAAGCCGCTTGAAGCAAGGCCGGGGCAACGAAGGCGCATTCCCGTACTTGCCCCCTGCAACGCAGCAGATGCGGCTTCCACTTAACAGATAATAATGCAAACCAATACCCTACTGGGCGAGCTCAAGGATCTTTACTATGTTACCCTCTTTAATTCCCTTGTCTGAAAGTATGGCAGCGGTTGATGCATCTGTGCCAAAAAATGTCTTTACCTCAAGCTCTCCGGTCTTTTTTCCTGGCCCGTACCCCAATGACCTCCTGGTGATCGGATCAATGATCTCCTTGCCCCTCATGAAGGACTGAAGCCTGTCACCTGGCTGAAGGCCGGTAAGACGTCCTGCATTGAGATAGGCTATGCCGTCTTCCAGCTTGATGATCCTGCATGACCAGTCAGTCGCCCTTACTACGTCAGCGGAGATCTTTTTTGCCACCTGGTCAAACTTGTCAATCGTGGTCAGGTAGGAGCCGATGAGCACGCTTTCAGTAGCATGGATGACATCAAGCCTGAGAACGGATTTCTTTCCCTTTTGGGCCTCATCCGACTGGGGGAAATAGATGAGTATATAGGCCTGGATACCGACCTCGGCTGCAATTTCACGCCTGGTCGCCGCTGAGGCAAGGTCCGCAACGCTTCTGCCCTGTTCCTTTAAAAGGAGAGCGAGCTGTGATGAATCAACAGGGACAATACCATCTGTCCGCCTTAGGGCCGCAGGCAGCAGGCTAAGAACGTCAAGGCCAAGATCGCCAAGCAGTGAAAGCAGGACAACCTTGCGCCTCAGCACAGGCATCCCGTGGCTGTCTTTTGCCCGTTCCGGGATTCCCTGCAGACGCTTTTCAAGTTTGGCAAGCCTCTCCTCAAGCTCCTTCTCCTTTTTGGACTGCTCGGAACTTCCAAAAAGATGAATGGTCTCCCCCTTGCCAGCGGTTTTTCGGAAGTAATCAGCGGTGATCATGAACGGAGCGGCCTCGATCTCCTCATCCATCCTGGCCATTTCGGCCTGTTTCTCGCGTTCTTCAGGAGTCATCTCCTCATCTGCCCTCTCCTTCCGAACCGGGTCATCCTTGGGTTTGAATATCTCGTCCCGGACCTCCTTGCTACAGGAGACACACATTGACAGAAAAAGGAAGACAGGAAGAAGAATGGAAAAAAATCTTGTTATATTGTTTGGCATGGTCTTCAGAAAAACAAACTTGGTCTGATACAGCTACAACATGAATTGCCTCATGTTCAGCCGTGATTTTGCAAACAAGAAGTAACTTCTCAACAGATCCGCTGGTTTGCCGCATCTGCTGGCAGAAATCCTGCTGCAAGAACACGAAAAACGCCAGGACGCATTTCACCAATGTTTCAGGCAGCAGACAACACCGCTGCAAGGGACACTGTGAGCAGATACTCAAATTTCAACAATCATGACACTACTCAGTTTTTTTACAATATTTCCTGAATAGTTACCACGATCCGTCACTATAATGTATGGCTTATACAGGTCAAGCTTGCAGGAAAAACTTTAATCCCGCCAGGTACGGCAGTTTAGAATCACTGAAATTGCTTGACGGTTTTCATTAAAAATGTTATGCCTGCCCTCGCTTTTCAAGATAGAGTCGGGACGTAGCGCAGTCTGGCAGCGCACCTGAATGGGGTTCAGGGGGTCGGAGGTTCAAATCCTCTCGTCCCGACCACTGCATCCGGCCAACTCCGCCTTGCCATTTCGCCACCTGCACCAATCAGCAGAGTCACTTTCATATAGACTGGCGGGAAATATATTCCAGCCTGCTAACGCGCACTTTCTCCACAGCCGCCCTGCGCATGCACAGACATACATGTTTTTTTCATCATGTTTATAGCATTCATCAGCGATTTTGGCACAAGGGATTCCTATGCGGGAACGGTCAAAGGTGTAATAGCAACCATTAATCCGTCAGCACGGATTATTGACATTACCCACGGCATTCCGCCGCATGATATAATGGCTGGAGCATTAACGCTTGGGGCCACATACAGGTACTTTCCAAAGGGTACCATATTTCTTGCAGTTGTTGACCCGGGCGTTGGTTCTGACAGAAAGGCAATGATAGCATCTGCCGGGGATTATCTATTTGTCATGCCTGATAACGGGCTTTTAACAGGACTTGTCAAATCCGGGAGGCCCATCAGGAAAAACGATTTAAGCTGCAGACAGATTGAAAACCCTGCCTTAATCCTTGAAACGGCAAGCAGCACCTTTCATGCAAGAGACATCTTTGGACCCGCGGCGGCCCATTTGAGTCTTGGAACAAGGCCTGAAGACTTTGGCAAGGTCATTAAAAAACCTGTTGAGCTCAATTGGCCTGAACCAGTTGCCGGCAGAGACGGAATAAGCGGGGAAATCATCTACATTGACACCTTTGGAAACCTCGTAACCAACATTCCTTCATCAGCTGTAACAATATTGGGCCAAAATGCTGAGTGTCTCTGTATCACAGAGGACAGACGCAAAATAACGCTTCCGGTTCTTGAATCCTACTCTGATGTACCCAATGGAGCTGGTCTCTGCCTTGAGGGAAGTTTCGGCTTTATGGAGGTAGCTGTAAACAGAGGCAGTGCCGCGCGGTTACTCGGCATGGGACCAGGAGCCAGGATAGAGATCAGGCTTCCGGAACAAGATGTTATGAAGAGCGCCTAAAAGTATGCCAGCGCCTCTTCCGCCTTGTCCGTGGATCAGACTGTAAACAGATACAGGATAATTTTCACGGACTTATTGAGAAGTTACGATTAGTTATTGACACACAGCAACCTACATAGTAAAAAAGCCGCTGTTTCAGGCAGAAAGCCATGCCGTGGCATTCTGCCTTATCCGTTTTTTGCATTAATATCCACAAAAAACATTAAAAACTGGCGCACGAAAACATAAAAAAGCCCCAGGGCAAAATAAATAAAAAATTTCAGGAGGACAGAATTGGCTAATCATAAATCAGCGCTTAAACGTATCAGGCAGAACAAAAAACGGCGTCTTCGCAACAGAGTACGCAAAACAAGGATCAAGAATCTCATAAAGGGAGTCGAAAGCGCTGTAGCTGAAAAATCTTTTGATAACGCGCAGGCGGCTTTTCTTGCTGCCCAGAAATATATCGACAAGATCGGAAGAACACCAACCCTCCACAGGAAAACCGCTGCACGCAAGGTTGCACGCCTGGCCAGGCTTGTCAATTCCCTTAAGGCCCAGGAGGGCTAATTTTCAACAAACAAAAGCTGCACCGGCTATGAAAAAGCCGTGTATTTTTTACCTGCCACCATCCCCACCCTCACAATGAGGAAATAGGCAGCGCTACGCTACCATGCGGTGCACCATCCTGGGCTTCGTTAGAGGCGCCTGGGGATGGACAGGCGGTTGTGTGTCAAGAACATAGCATTCTGTCTGGCCAGTATCAGGCAGGGGTCGCCAACTTCTGTCCCCGAATCCCGGACTGAACGAAAAAGCAGCAACGGCAGAACAACTCGCCTTTTCATTACACTCAATTCCTTGCAGGCCAATAGAGTTATAAAACTACCACCCGGCACAACGGAGCTGAATACAAACAATTAACTTTAATTCCCTGTGGTTAATACTGCTGCCCGCACCAGAATCCGGCAGCTACAGCAGGGATACACTTCTCAATACTTCAGCAATCCTGGAGTCATGCCGGGCAAGTTTTTGCATCGCCTCAATAAGCCTGGAAATATTTCTTTTATTCTCGATTACATCCTGTTCGTCCACCAGAACGGCCTCGATTTCCCTGATCCTGGTTTCAAAGGGACGAATCATGGTACGCCTGTCCCAAAGGGCAAAACCTATAATGGCGGCCACCAGCGCCCCGAAAGTAGCGACTATGCCCAGCATGATAGCCTGGAATGACTCAAAGCGCTTGTTCATATCCTCTCTCAATTCCGCAAACCGCTTGTCAACCTGTTCAAACCGCTTGTCAACCTGTTCAAACCGCTTGTCTATCTGCTCGAACCGCTTGTCTATCTGGTTAAGGCGCTCATCAATCCTTATGAGCATTTCCCGGTCCTTTTGAGTAAATGAAGCCTCATCACCACAAATAGCCGTTATCGGCAACATAAACATCCATACAGAGATGAGAAAAAGAGAGATACGGATTACCACAACAAAATTTTTCATATCTGTTGAGACTCCTTTACCTGGCATATTTCTTTACCCAGACTCACGGCCAGCCTTTGTGGCAAGGACAACAAGCATGGTATTCCGCAAATGGGGGCAAGCATAGACAATGCCAAACCGCCATACGGTTTGCACCCATCGCGTTCTCCTGCGAACCGTCAGAAGCCTGCCATATCAGTAAACCCCGGTGATCCTGTGATGAATAATCTCAGCCACATTCCGGCTAAGCTTGCGCAGGGCATCTTTTTTAAGGCCCTCCGTAATCATCATTTCCCGGCCGACATAAAAATTCTCTTCCCTGTGAATATTGGCGCTCTTCCAGAGCTGTCTGCCGCTTCTGGCATCAGTTAAAGTAACAGAAAGATCGGCGGACACACGCTCTTCCACTGCCCGGTCATAACTTACATAAGCCACACCGGTAACATAGACTGACTCCACCCTTCCAGACATTATCACGTCGGCATCTTCCCGCGAGGTGAGTACAAGCCCGCTGTCCCTGAGAAACTCCTCCCGCAAATCATCAGTAATCCATGCGGCCATTTCAGTCTCCGAGCTGTTGTTTTCCCAGGGCTCTATATATATGCTCCTGATCCAGTCGGGCAGGCTGGCGGATGTATCCGCCCGGTGATATCCACATCCGGAAAACAGACACAGACAATACAAGGCTGTAAGCGCCAGCCAGGTCAACGCATAAGGAACATGAGGCAAACGCCTTGCTGTTACAGAGTTCCGCATGATCTTAGCCCGCCACTATATTCATCAGTCTGCCAGGTACGTATATGATCTTTCGTATCCGTTTCCCCTCAATGTGTTTTTTGACATTTGATTCGTCAAGGGCTGCGGACTCGACAGCGCACTGATCAGCAGTGGCTTCCACCAGTATATTGGCGCGAACCTTGCCATTCACCTGAACCACCACCTTTTTTGTATCCGACTTCGCCGCCCAGGTATCGGCAACCGGCCATGATTCCCTGAAAAGATCCGTATCGTGCCCCAGCTGCCTCCACAGTTCCTCCGTAATGTGAGGAACAAATGGATTAAGCATAATAACAGCATTTTCAAGCGCCTCTCTCACAACTGCCCATGCAGTATCACCCAGTTCAGAAGCCGAACCATTGCCATCGGCCTTTATCAGGCGAGTGACCTCGTTCACCAGCTCCATGATCGCGCTAATGGCGGTATTGAAGTGAAAACGTTTTTCAATATCCTCTGTAACCCTTTTTATGGTCACATGGGTCTTTCGCCTGAGATCGCGCAGTACAGAAGGAAAGGCCGGGTCATCATTCCAGGCCGGATCCACCGGGGGGGCCGCTGAAAGCTCCTTCTGATTTCCATTCACCAGGCGCCAGACGCGCTGCAGAAAGCGGTGGGCGCCCTCAACCCCCTTGTCACTCCACTCGAGATCACGTTCAGGAGGAGCGGCGAACAGGATAAAAAGACGTACGGTATCCGCGCCATAGGTCTCTATCATGTCATTGGGATCAACCACGTTGCCCTTTGACTTGGACATTTTGGCCCCATCTTTCAGGACCATTCCCTGGGTCAGCAGGTTCCTGAACGGCTCGTCAACCGAAAGCCAGCCCATGTCACGCAGGACCTTTGTGAAGAATCTGGAATAGAGAAGATGAAGTATTGCATGTTCGATCCCCCCGATATACTGATCAACAGGTAGCCAGCGGTCCACCTTCTCCCTGTCAAGGGGAATCTCATCCCGAGGACATGCATAGCGGGCAAAATACCACGATGACTCAACAAAGGTATCCATGGTATCGGTTTCACGCCTTGCTGGCCCGCCGCAGGAAGGGCAGTTTGCAGAGACAAAACTCTCCAGCTCCGGTAGCGGAGAACGGCCGGAACTGTCAGGGACCGCATCAACCGGAAGCACTACTGGCAGGTCCTCCTCTTTTACAGGAACAACACCGCATTTTTCACAGTGGATAACAGGAATAGGCGCGCCCCAGAAACGCTGCCTTGATATACCCCAATCCCTCAGACGGTAGGTAATTCGGGCCTTGCCCCTGCCCTTTTCCTCAAGATACCGGGTTATCTCCTTTTTTGCCTCTTCATTGTCAAGACCGTCAAACCGGCCGGAATTTACAAGCACGCCCGGCCCCTCCCAGGCTGCCTCCATCTTTTCAGGATCAATGTCCATCTCTTCCGGTTTTATGACAAGACGGACTGGCAGGCCGTAACTTTGCGCAAATTCGAAATCACGCTGGTCATGGGCGGGAACCGCCATCACGGCACCTGTGCCATACTCCATGAGAACAAAATTTGCCAGATATATCGGGACATCCTCACCGGTCACAGGGTGTATGGCCCAGGCACCGGTAAAAACACCCTCTTTTTCAGTCTCTCCATACTGTTTACGCGCCTGATCCCGCCTGAACCTTTCGATAAAACTCCTTGCCTCGTCCTCATGCCCGCCTCTTTTCGCCAGTTCCAGAGCCAGGGGATGTTCCGGAGAGATACTCATGAAAGTAACCCCCATTAAAGTATCAGGACGGGTTGTAAAGACCTTTATGCTCTGATCTTCACTGCCCTTCAAGGCGAACTCAATTTCGGCGCCGGCGCTTCTTCCTATCCAGTTTCGCTGCATTACAAGGACCTTTTCAGGCCATCCGTCCAGCCTGTCACATCCCTCAAGCAGCTCCTCGGCATAGTCTGTAATACGGAAAAACCAACCGTCTATCTCACGCTGCCGCACCTCATTATCACACCTCCAGCAGCATCCCTCCTCAACCTGCTCATTGGCAAGAACCGTGTGACATGAATCACACCAGTTGACTTTTGTGCACTTGCAGTAGGCAAGGCCCCTCTCCAGCATCCTGATAAAGAAGAGCTGCTCCCACCGGTAATATTCAGGATCACATGTAGCCAGTTCACGGTCCCAATCATACGAAAGGCCAAGCTGTTTGAGCTGGTTGCGCATGTAGTCGATATTTTCTCTGGTCCAGGCAGCGGGGTGTATGCCGTGCTTGATTGCAGCGTTTTCAGCAGGAAGCCCAAAGGCGTCCCAGCCCATTGGATGAAGGACGCTGTACCCTGTCATGCGCTTGTAACGGGCTATCACATCACCAATACTGTAATTCCTGACGTGCCCCATGTGAATACGCCCGGACGGATAAGGAAACATCTCAAGGGCATAGTACCTTGGCTCCGGTGCGTCATCGGCCACCACATAAGCCTTGTCCCTTTCCCACTGTTTCTGCCAATGTTTTTCTATTTCCTTGAAGTTGTATTTCATAACCCATGTTCTTGCTGTTTTGCAGCCTTCTCCCCGGACGGCTCCCCTTCATGCGCCCTCATAACGCTGTCAAGGATTCCGTTTACAAAGGCACCGGATTCATCTGTCCCGTATTTCTTGGCCAGCTCAACAGCCTCATTTACCGCCACCCTGCCAGGAATATCATGCGCGAAAACTATCTCATATACCCCCAGTCTCAGAATATTGCGGTCAACTCTGGCCATCCGTTCAAGCCGCCATTTTCTTGCATGCCTGGCTATTATACGGTCGATCTCCCCGAGGTGCTCACGCACCCCCCCGATGCAGCGCCGCGCAAAATCCAGGGTATAATCGTTCTCCTTGCCGGTGGCGGCGACAAACCCCCTGACATACTCCTGAAGCGCCTGTTCTATGCTGAATTCAGTATTCCACTCATACTGGAAAAGTATCTGCAGCGCTATCTCTCTTGCCCTGGAGCGTGCCCCCATGAAGAGTCCTGCTAAAACTGTTTCAGAAGATTAACCATCTCGATTGCGGCAAGAGCGGCATCCCAGCCCTTGTTGCCTGCCTTAGTGCCGGCACGCTCAACCGCCTGCTCAATAGTCTCGGTAGTGAGGACGCCGAAGGCCACGGGACAATCCGCCTGCATGGCAACCTGGGCTATACCCTTTGATGACTCCGCGGCAACATAGTCAAAATGAGGAGTGGCTCCCCTGATAATACATCCGAGACAGACAACGGCGTCGTAACGGCCGGAGGCTGCCATCTTCCGTGCCGCAAGCGGTATCTCAAAAGCACCGGGAACCCATGCCACAGCCATATCCTCTGCACGGCCTCCATGCCTTACAAACGCATCAATGGTCCCACCGAGGAGTTTGCCTGAAATGAACTCGTTGAACCTTGCCACCACTACGCCCAGGCGCATCCCCTCGGCCTGCAGATGTCCCTCAAATGTTTTATGCATCTGATTATGCTCCTGTTTTCCAATTTGAAAATTTCACCAACACTCACTCCCGCCGCCACCAGACGCCTGTCAGCTCTCAAGATGAAGAAGATGCCCCATCTTTTCCATCTTGCACTTCAGGTAGCGCTCATTTTCCTCCTGGGGAGGAATTTCAATGGGAACACGCTCAACCACCTCAAGCCCGTACCCCTCAAGTCCAACAATCTTCTTTGGATTATTGGTCATGAGCCGCATCTTTCTCACTCCCAGGTCGCGAAGGATCTGGGCACCAACCCCGTAATCCCTGAGATCGGCCTTGAAGCCGAGTTCACGGTTAGCCTCTACCGTATCCCTGCCCTGGTCCTGGAGGCTGTATGCCTTGAGTTTGTTGATCAGGCCGATACCCCGCCCCTCCTGCCTCATGTAAAGAAGGATACCTCGCCCCTCGTTACCTATCTGGAGCATCGCCCTGTGGAGCTGGCTCTCGCAGTCGCACCTCAGGGAACCGAGCACGTCCCCGGTGAAACATTCAGAGTGAACCCTTACCAGGACAGGTTCGTCAGGACCTATATCATCTCCCTTGACCAAGGCGATATGCTCCTGGCTGTCCAT
>JALVQQ010000182.1 GCA_027025395.1 Deltaproteobacteria bacterium
GGTCAAGGCCTTGCTTATGTCACCTTCCATACTTTGCCTCACCCATTGCGGGAAGCTAAGAGCCAATGAAAATATCCATGCCGGTACCTTTTTAATGTATCACAGTTTCAGGAAAAACAAAACCTTGCACCAGGGGTTGCAGGAGCTTTATGCTTTGGACACGGTCTCGTTATGGCTTCCCACATGGTTCGGGCCTTGCCTCCGCGCGGCGATTTGGTACCGGAATCAGAGAAAAGTTTTATTTTTTATTTTTCTTTTCCGATAAGCAATAACAGGCAGGTTCCGGTTCATGTTAAAGCAGGGATAAATGCCTGCCTGGAGCCGCCTGGAAGTGGCATTTTGCCGGTTATTCCTTCCATGCCGCCTTTGTATGGCGCTCCGGTGGAGCACCGGATTGCATGCTCCGAAGCAAGTGCCGGCGGAGACGCCCCTTGCTGTCTGGGCCGCCCTGTAAAAAGAATAGAGTGAAAATTGGCACGGAGTTGGGGATTGATTCAGGGGTAACGTTCACTGCCCCAGGATAAAAAAAGTTAATAATTTGTGCAGAACTGGCCGCAGGTTACCGGGTCCATTTCAGGAAGAGACACGAGAGGTATGAGGGCGGTCAGAAAAAATGGCAAGTTATTTTAGATTGTTGTAAAGTAAGATTTTATATTTTGAGAGATGTCCGTTAGCTGGCTTGAAGATTGCTTGATCAGAATAACGGCATTTTAAAAAGCTTTTGTGTTTTGGAGGGTTATCATGTCTTTAAATAAAACGAATTTTTTCTGGCTTCTTTTTCTGGCGGTTTTTCTCGTTTCTGGCTGCGGACAGAAGGTCAGCAATTCAATAGCGCCTATTGAAACAACCATGCCGCCCGAGAATGCAAAGGGAAGAATAGTTGTGCTTCCATTTGCTGATTACACCATGGGCAAGAGGCTGGATGATTCTCTAAGGAGACAGGTCAAGATACACGAAGCCCTTATATATCGCATGGCCCAGTACGGGTACTATGCGCCGGTTGAGGATGACGTGATCCAGTACATGATCGACCGTGGGGTTATAACGCTTGTTCAGGATCCCGTAATCGACACTGCGGCTTCCCGCAGGGCCATTGAAAGGGAGATGGGAAACGGCTGGTCCGAAAATATGCAGGAGCAGATCCGGACAATATTGATGCAGAATGATCTGGCCAATGTTCCTCAACGGCGCTTTACCATGGAAAAGGTAGGCCTTACAAAGGACATTATCCGGCAGATGGGCCGCTATTTCGGCGCGGACTATGTGCTGAGAGGCAGGATTGTCGAGTATGATATCAGGCAGGGAGGACAGCTTAACCCTGTTCAGCAGGGACTTTTGCCGTTTTTCTTTGACTGGTCAAGTTCCCTGATATTCGGTGTTGCAAAATCAGAAGAGTATGATCTGTGGCAGGATATGAGCCTCGGAGCCGCAATTGGAGCAGGCATAGGCTCGCAGGCCGATTCACCATTCAATAAAAAACATACCGAAACGTCCGTGACCGGTTCACATCCGAGGGGGCTTGCGGTAGTGACATCTACCGCCGGGCACACTGATGCCGGGCTTTATAACGCCACGATATGGGGGGCTGCCGGGGCAGCGGCTGCCTATATGGCCTCCAAGGGGGGTAAAATACCCCAGGGCGTGGTCCAGTTGAGCCTGGCCCTTCAGGATGCGAGGACTGGCCATGTAATTTGGGCCAACAGGGCGGAAAAGGTCGTAGAGCCTAAATCCGCCTGGGCTGATCCTTCCGAACGCAAACAGATTGATCTCGCCGTGGAAGAGGCTGCACGGGTTCTGATCGAGGATATGGGCCGGGCTCTGGCCATGCTTCCTGACAGGACGTCCGTGGTCGCCGACAGCTCCCTGGCCGCGCCCGCGGCTGCGCCTGGCGGTGTGATGCCCGTCAAGGAGGAGTCCGCGGCAGGAGCGGCAGTGATGGATAACAATGAGAAACCATCAAACTGGGGTTCTTGAGGCCGAGGAGGGAAGATCGATGAAGAGCTATTCAATCAGGATTGTAACAATTTTTGTCATGCTGCTCCTTGTGCCGGCTATCTGCAGCGCCGCCAAGTTATGGGTAGGCCCCTCCGAGCTTAATTTTCAGTATCAGGAGGGTGAGGAGGCTGCAAACAGTACGGTAACGGTCACCAACCTCGACATGGATGTCAACGGCACCTTCACCTGGTCGGCGGTTCCGGATGTTCAGTGGCTGTTGATCAATGACGGAGGAGCCAGCCACACGGGGGCAGGCAGTTTTTCAGTAACCCTGGATGAAAATTATCTAAGGTCAATGCAGCCAGGGGCCTACAGCGGCAATATAGCCGTGATGTCCAGCATAGGAAAATTTTTTGTTACAGTGACCCTGAATTATATGCCGCGCGGAGACAGTGTGGTTCTCAATATGCCCACATCGGCATGGCTGAATACCGTTATTGAGGTCCCCGCCAAGCTCGCCACCCAGAACAGGCTCTATGTGCTTGCGGAACATCCGGCCCTGCTGCCGGGGCAGATGTATGCCTACAGGTGTGAGCCTGCAACAAATGGAGCAGAGTCTGTATGTAATTTCCATCTGTACAGCCAAAATGGTCATCTTGTGCCCGAGGCCGCCGAGCTCTACTATGATTCTGATCAGATGCTCGATTTTGTCTCTGACAGAATCAGGATACCCTTTGGGGTGTTCAGGCTGGCGGGCCTGGACGGTCAGCTGATTATTCACTGCGTGGTGGGCACTCCCACGCCAGGTTCGGTATCCAGGATGTATAATCTTCTCACCCTGAACATAAATATCATTCCCCTGAGGGGTCGCTGGGCGGTTACGGATGATTACTACGGCACTTCCTACACCTATGAGACCAATCTTTTTGAATCTTTTGGAAAGTTTGAAGGCTTGTGGGATGGTATGCCGATTACCTATTTTGATTATGTCAATCCTGATAATGCCCTGCCGGCACAGCCAGTAATCCTGGGCTCCGAGATATACATAAGGAATGCCTCTGTCATGTCGGGATATGATGTTCGTTTCTCTGCGCCTAACCAGGTTGACGGCCGGGGATACGAATACTGGTACCAGATTACCGAAACTGATGACATTGCATCCGGCAGCCTGGGCGGCCTGTGGAGGATGAGGCCTGCCGGCACTACCCAGTGGAGTGTTCCCCTGAGTTTCAGTGCGGTTAGGCAGGACAGCTCCCTTGTGATTCCCCTGAACCGCAGTTCCTTGCATGATGCCTATATCACAACCGCCTATGTATCCACGGACAGTGTTTCTGAATATCCTGCAGCCATGATAGTGGATACGGGCGCTGAAGTTACTGTTATGGACAAAAAGTACATGAGTTACTGGCTGAACCCGGAAACGGCAAACTGTGCTGAAGGGACAATAATCGGAGTCGGTGGAAATTCCACCGCCATAGTATGCAGTAATATTACCATAAAACTCACTGATCAGCTGTCAGTGCCTGATATGGAGGTCTGGTTCCTTGATGAACAGGAGCCCGGTTTGCTGGGAATGACGTTCCTTAGGCATTTCAATGTAACCATCAGGAACAGTGACAACGCCATGGTCATAACGAAATGATTTTCGATCAGACCGGTTGATTTAGAGGTGTTATTTATGAAAAAACAATCATGGCCCCTGGGCTTAATTTTAATAATGCTTTTACCTTGTGTGTGGCCGCAGCTTGTAATGGCCAGGAATGAAGGGCTTCCAATAAAAATTGCGGAAGCTGTAAAAGATCAGCAGAACCCGTATGTTATAGCTCTCTCCGACAAAAATAAGTGGTTTGTTGTGTGGGAAGACTGGCGCTCTGTTGATGCAGCCGGTAGTAATTCCGGTGCAGACATATGGGGACAGTTTATTAATGGTGACGGGTCTCTGTGCGGATCTGCCTTCATTATTTCAGATGCTGATAATAATGGGGTTGGTGATGATGGACATCAGACTGTGCCAAGTGCGGCCTATGCCCAGGATCAGCAGATGATAGGTGTGGTCTGGCAGGATAGCAGAGGCAGTGCTTCCGGAGGATATGTTTACTACCGTGGTTTAGATGTAAGTGGCATCAGTGGCAATTCATGTTCAGTTACTGCAACAAATTTTACCAATGAATCAAATTTCGGTTTTACTGCGGTTTTTGCCGGCGCCGAACTTTATGGACGGATAAAACCAAAGATAGCCTATGATTTTTCTGGTAACAGATTCTGGGTAGCCTGGGTGGAGCACAGAAGTACGAGAAAGCATGTTTTTGGCACCCACAGGTTTGCATGTTCCAATATGGATCCATTTGAATGGACAGTCGGGGATACAAGCCATATTGGCTATGCGGCGCTGAATGCAAATAATTTGACAGTTGCTGAATCGCCAGAGATTTTTCATACTCCTGACCAATCTGACGGGGCTGGTAATGATTATGTGCAAAATATAAGGATGGTAAGTCACAGTCTTGGTGCTCAGAAGGAAATATTTATCTATGAGTATTTTGACAGCATTAATAATGTTGATATAGAAGTCAATCCTACCTCCGGAGATGTGTTGCTGACATGGGAAGGGGTGGCACGGACTCTGGGGGTCATAAACGAGGACAT
>JALVQQ010000183.1 GCA_027025395.1 Deltaproteobacteria bacterium
TTCCCTTTCTTCCCTGACAAGGGTATAAAGAGTATTAAGCGCCTTTTCATGCAGACATTTTATCCGCTTAAGGTTTCTGTTGATCTCATCGGCGATTTCATTAAAAAATGTGGGGCAGCTGTTCGGCTGGTCGTCATTTTTCCTGTTGGGAAAGTAGAGGTCATTATAGGAAGGGCGGTAGTTGACAAGGATATACAGATTTTCCTTGAGTTTCATGGCCTCGTGGAAGAGTGTCCCGATCATCCAGTCAAACATGAACTGGTCAGGATGCTCGTCCGGCTCGACACTTTTCCACAGGGAATGGGACAGATCCTTGAGCTGCCACAGTATGCCCCGTTTTTCTTCAGTGCCAACCCAGCTCTCCATGCCTTCGTAGCTGAGGCCCTCCGCCTTGAATTTTGTTTCCAGTTCCCTGAAGAAATCATAAGACTGATAAAAATTTTTTATTATATTGCGCAGATACAGGTCTCTGCGGTGGGCAAGCCATTCTTGATCTTTACTGTTATGCATTATATTCATAATTGGTTTTTCTGTTTGTCAGGTTGTCGGTCAAAACGGCTGACGGCGAAGTCAGGAAGCCTGGCCTGCATTGCAGCCAATCCGCAATTTGCAATGATCCTGCTGGCAATGCTGCAGCTTGCAGGCCTATGGCGCAGTGGAACTTGAGACTGTAAAATCATGTCCGTTATGACAGAATGTCAGATTTCATTTTCAGGGGCAAGGTCTATTATAGACAAATTCATTCCTTCCGGCACCGAGACAGTGGAGCTGGAACGGCTTTCAGGCAGGGTCGCCGCTTGTGCCGTGCAATCCGCCATTGATTCTCCTGTTTCTCCTTCATCTCTCAAGGACGGATATGCGCTCAATTCTGCTGATATAGGCTGCGCGGGAAGAAACAAACCTGTCGGTCTGGAGATAGCCGGAACCGTGCTTGCCGGAGACCAATCGTCCATTAAACTGCAAAGAGGCCAGGCGGCAAGAGTAATGACCGGGGCATCCATCCCGCCAGGGGCCGATGCAGTGCTTGCCTCCGAATTTGCCTGCGAAAATGATGACGGAAGCGTTGTGTTCGCCCTGGCAGGTGCGTCAACAGGGCAAAATATAATGGAACGCGGAGGGGAAATGTCCAGAGGACTGCCCCTTGTCGAGGAGGGTGATGTTATAACGCCGGCTATGGTTGGCCTTCTTGCCTCTGCCGGTATTGACAGACTCCCTGTTTTCCGCCTGCCTCGTGTGGCGCTACTTGCCACGGGCAGTGAGATACGCAGTCAGGGAGCTACCCTTGGCCATGGCCAGATATTTCAGAGTAACCAGTATGTTGCCCAGGCCTGGCTGATGCGTTTTGGCATAAAAAGTGAGATATTCATTGCGGGTGACAAGTTTGATCTCCTGGAAAGGGCCGTATCGGATATACTGCCGCGATTTGATGTGCTTGTAACCAGTGGCGGGCTAATGGCCGGTGACAGGGATCTGGTGATACCTGTAATGGAGAGACTTGAAACCAGTTATCTGTTCAAACGTGTAAGGATGGGGCCTGGAAAGGGTGTCTGCGCAGGCGTATGCCAAGGAAAAAAAGTATTTAACCTTCCGGGTGGGCCCCCTTCAAACTATCTCGCTTTTTTGCTCCTGGCCCTTCCGGGTATACTGAGGCTGGCGGGATGGAGGCTACCCTGGTTTCCTGTTGTGGATTCACGCCTTCAGGGAGAGGTTAGAGGCAGGGGGGCCTGGACCCAGTTTGCCTTTGTCAGCATGGCAGTTGAATCAGGCATGCTGGTTGCCACCCCCTGCGAGTCAGTTAGCCGGCTTTTCAAGGTGGCGCAAGCCGATGGAGTGATCGAGATACCCGAAGCAGTGGGCAGTCTTGAAAGCGGCGCAATGGTAAAGACGCACTGTTTTTCATGGCCCCGTGGGTTAGGCCCGTTTGGGGTATGAATGACAATGCCCTGTTTTGTAATGTTGCCAGGCGCATTTTCAAGGTTAGCCTCTTCCCCGCCGCATTCTGTTCTTGCGGCAAGCTGCCTGTCTATTGCTCTTGCAACAGGCCGCATGGTTGCGTACGCAGTGGCAGCAGACGCGGGCCGGCTGGAACAGGTATCTTGTGGAGTTGAAACCCAATGTCATTAACTTAAAGGACAGGTTTGCAGGTCAAGTAATATTTTCCGTGTGATCGTTTGGGGTTACTTGGATATTTTCCTCTGGCCTGACAGGTTCGACTGCGGAGGCTAATGTGGTCAGCAGGCTGTCAATGATGTCCGGCACACTGTCACCGGTCCTGTGAAAAAGTAGGACAATGCCGTCTCGCATTGTTGAAAGCGCCTGGGTGAAATTGTTTGATAGCTGTGCATTCTGCCAGCAACTGACTGTTCAACACGCTCCTGAGCCGCGAAGGTCAGCATTGCAGTTATATCCCGGGAAAAGACTCGAGCATGAAGGTCCTGACAAATGGACAATACGCTTTTTCTGCAAGATTTTCTATCTCGATTAGACACTTCATGGTAAAAAGGTCCGCCACACCCAGGACGAAAGGAGTTGGGACACCTTTGGGGACCAGTACCATTACCCCGGTCATACGCCTGTCGTCGGGACCTATCTCAAGTATATGGCCTGGCTGGACGATCGGTTCGTGGCCTGCCCGGGCCTGGGTTCGGCAGCCTGGAAGGTGCAGAGCCGGGACCAGTTCATCGGCCGGGACGAAGCAACCCGGAAGCAGCGCCTGGCCGGGTGTTCTGGTGAGCGACGGATATGCGCTCTACCGTAAATGGATCCATGGACGTCAGACCTGCCGGCTGCAGGGCAAGTCCACCTATACAAGCCTGGGGGAGGCGATGGAGTGCTATTTCAAAGAACAACAGCCTGACCCGGAATGGATCAGGCAGGCTGCATGAGCAGCGGCACCCTGTAATTGGTTACTGCAAAAAAGTTTTGCCCGTGTCTGAAAATTTCATGGCGGTTCAGCCTTATACCTTGTGGCGGCAAGTGATCCAGTTTTCAGGATATTGGCCGAGGCTTAATGAATTCCGGCCGGCGGGGGAGCTTCAGGGCGGAACAGTTGCACGGGCCATGTTCCCGTGGTGTTCCTGCTTGATGTGAGGGGCCTCAGGCCGTAAACCGGAGTGGAACGGCCATGTGAATTATCGCCGCTTCTCCGCGACCGCCTGGTCGTATGCCCTCAGAATATCAGCCCTGCTCAGGATACCGCCAACCTGCCTTGTATTTCTGTCCAGAAGTATTACAAGTTCGTCGGTATTTTCTTCAGCCATTCGGGTAAGCGCAGTGGCAAGGGATTCCCACAGATAAACCGCCTCCCGTTCTTCCACCAGGTCAGCGGCCCGAAGATGGCTGTTGAGCCCGTATTCCACAACGGCGGCTCTTACCTTCAAGGCTGGTATTACCCCTGTATATTCCCCGTTTTCATTGACAACCGGAAATGTGGAATAGGGAGAGCCAGCCATGATTTTTATTATTTCCCTGAGCGGCATATCTTTTTTTACCGGCTTGAATTCCATGGTGCTGTAGCGCTGAACCAGTTCATGGACAGTAAGGCGGCCAAGGACCCCGAGCAGGAAATCCGCATGATGTATCGGGGTGTCATACCTTGTGGTGAGCTGTTTTTCATAAATGCCATATCTGCTTTTGAAAAGAAAGGCGAGGGTGGATACCCATACCGCGGGAAGCAGCAGGTCATAGTTCCCTGTCATTTCGCTTACCATTATCACGGTGGAAAAGGGTGTGCTGGCGGCAGAGGCAAAAAAACCGGCCATTCCCACTATTACATACGACTGGGGATAGGGAATGAGCTGGGGCCATACGGTCTTGAAAAAAAGTCCCGTCGCCCCTCCCAGCGCACCGCCAATTACAACAGAAGGGCCAAATACACCGCCGCTTCCGCCAGAGGCTATGCTGAAGGACGTGGTAAATATCTTGGCCACGGCCACCATCAGCAAAAATTGCATGGTCAGTTGTCCCTCCAGTCCGTGCTGGAGCACACCATAGCCTGTATAGATAGCCTCTGGCAGGAAATAACCGATGATTCCTGTCAGAAGCCCCCCTATGGCAGGCTTGATATGCGGCAATACCGGCAGTGCGGCGAATGCGTCCCGTACCAGGTAAAATATCCTTGCATATACCCCGGCCGCCAGGGCTACTACCACGGCGAGGATAGTGTATGGCAAAAGTTCCGCCGCGTGTTCAAATGCCATGTATGGTGTATTGAAAAGGGTGCCAAAGCCGAAGAACAGGGAAAAGACACAGTACGCGATGACAGATGTAATTGCCGACGGGACAAGCAGCTCGTATTCCATGTCAATGTCCCTGTAGAGAATTTCAGCCGCAAATATGGCCCCTGCAAGCGGGGCGTGGAATATCGAGCCGATTCCAGCGCTCATGCCAGCCATCATGAGAACACGCCGCTCCTTGACAGACAGATTGAGCTTCTGGGCTATGATTGAGCCAAATCCGGCGCCAATCTGGGCGATGGGGCCTTCGCGCCCCCCTGAACCACCGGAACCTATGGTAATGGCGGAGGCAATGGTCTTTATCAGCGGGATGCGTCCCCTGATA
>JALVQQ010000184.1 GCA_027025395.1 Deltaproteobacteria bacterium
TTGAAAGCCCCGCCTCCACCTGCGTGGCCCTTTCCTTGACAAGGAAGAGATAGGAAGTGACGGTAATACCGGGGCCAAGTCACGTTTCATAGAGCAGATTTATCTTGATCTCTTCCGGCTTGCGGGCACGGAGGCGGACCCCGGCGTCCTCCTTGCCGCCATGACATCCACCAGGGCGGTTTCCGCGGATGTAACCGCAGCCGTTGATCCTGACTACCCGGAGGTGCATGACAGGCGGAACAACGCTCTGGCGGGTTACGGAATATGCCTTAAAAAATATACTGGCCACGGGGGCAAGTATGCTGCCAGTGACGCCAGCGCCGAATATGTAAATCTGATACGCAGGGCCTGGGATGCCGCCGGGGTGAGGTGGCAGGCCGGCTCAATGGGCAAGGTGGATGAAGGGGGCGGCGGGACCGTGGCAAAGTACCTTGCCGCGCTGGGCATGGATATTGTCGATGCTGGCCCTCCCCTTCTGAGCATGCACGCCCCCTATGAGATAGCTCACAAGGCAGATCTTTACATGTCTTACCGGGCGTACCAGGCCTTTTATTCCACGAGCCTTTAGGTTTTTCAGGTTTCCGGCGCTGATGCGGCTTGGAAATCAAAGGTGATTTTGCAGATCCGGGCAACCCCGCGCAACCGTGCCGTTATCGGCCGGAGGGCCGCCGGTTTCTGCAGCGTCACGCCAATTCAGGACATGGGGCGGGCACAAGGGCTGCTCCTGGCAAAATTGCAAATCAGGGGGGATTCTCATGAAAGTCATTGCTCCACATTTTGAAGTGCTTGATGATTATTTCAGGACAGGCCGCGTGCTTGAGCAGATAGAGCGGTGCGGCAGGGTATGTTACAAGAGTGAGGACAGGATTACTGCCGAGTCTGCCCCTCCCTTCATCAGGGGCATAATAAAACGTGGTCATGAGTCGGTAATTGAAATGGCCCAGATCGTGATGCGGATAAAGGCTGCGGACCCCGGTGTGTTTCACAGGTTTTTTGAAGAGATTCCCCGCTTCTTTCAGGCCACGAGAACGGGGGATGATGAATTTATAATTTCAGGAAATCCCAGGGCCTTCAGAGACCTTGCAAGGAGAAGCCCCGGGCTTGAACTTGCAGGCGCCGCTGCCCGCGCCCTTGCCAGCCGTCTCCCGGTAATCTTTGAAGATTTAATTGATAATCCCGAGCTTTCCCGCGGGGAGGGCGTAACTGTCACCCTGCTCGATGCAGCCCAGGTGGATGCGCTGCCCAGGGAACAGCTTGTAAAGCACCGTACGCTTCTCCTTCATATCACAGTCAACCGGGCCGTGACCCATGAGCTGGTGCGTCACCGGATCGCCTCATATCTCCAGGAATCACAGCGGTACTGCCGTTACGGCGAGGAGAGATTCGGCGGCGAGGTGATGTTCATTAAACCCTGCTTCTTTGAGGAGGGCAGTGCCGAATACCGGCTCTGGAAGCAGGCGATGGAGGAGACCGAACGGCTCTATCTAAAGCTTCTGGAAACAAGTTCACCCCAGGCTGCAAGAACCGTGCTTCCCAACTCGTGCAAGACAGAGATAATGGTAAATGCCACGCTTGAAGAGTGGTATCACATACTTCGGCTCCGGGCATCGCGCGCCGCTGATCCGTCCATGCGGGAGATAATGCTCCGGATACTCCCCGAGATGATCAGGCGTTTTCCCGAGGTCTTCGGCTCGCTGGAGGGGTTGATGGAATGAGCAATTTCCCCAGGGGTCTTGTTTAGGTATTTGCCGCATGGAGCTTCAAACCGATTTTCTTGTTGTTGGCGGGGGAATTGCGGGCCTTTCCCTGGCGGTCAAGCTGGCGCGTCTTGGCAAGGTAACTGTCCTTTCCAAGAAGAAGGCCGATGTTTCGGCCTCGGAGCTTGCCCAGGGAGGCATAGCGTGTGTCGCCGCGCCTGACGACAGTTTTGATCTGCACTTTCAGGATACCCTCAGAGCCGGTGACGGGCTGTGTCACGAGGATATAGTTGATATTGTCGTGCGCCAGGCCTCTGACAGGGTGCGTGAGCTTGAGGAGTGGGGGGTAAGGTTTACAAAATCAGGAGATGGATGCTTTGATCTCGGGCAGGAAGGCGGGCACAGCAGGCGCAGGGTGGTGCATGCCGGAGACTTTACCGGCAGGGAGATCCAGAAGGCGCTCATAAATCTGGTGCGGGACAACCCTGCAATATCCCTGCTCCAGGACCATGTTGCCGTGGATGTCATTACCCGTTGCCGTATCCGGGGGGCCTGCTCCGAACCATATGCTCTCCGCCGCGGAGCGAGGGACAGGCCTGCTGAGAAGTGCATGGGGATGTATGTCCTTGATGTGGCGTCAGGGGATGTAAAGAGCATTATCGCCCGGGTCACCATCCTGGCCACCGGCGGCGCGGGCAAGGTCTATCTCTATACCAGCAATCCCGATGTCTCCACCGGCGATGGAATAGCGATAGCCTACAGGGCCGGCGCAAGGGTTGCAAATCTCGAGTTTGTCCAGTTCCATCCCACCTGCCTGTTCCACCACAAGGCCAAGAATTTTTTGATATCTGAGGCCCTCAGAGGTGAGGGCGCGCGTCTCATCGATGCTTCAGGCAGGGTGTTCATGGATACCTATGACCCTGA
This sequence comes from Deltaproteobacteria bacterium, assembly GCA_027025395.1. Lineage (GTDB taxonomy): Bacteria > Desulfobacterota > Dissulfuribacteria > Dissulfuribacterales > QOAL01 > S144-17. The sequence goes on from JALVQQ010000184.1 coordinate 2,622, forward strand.
CAGGAAGGATCTGGCCTGCCGGGATGTTGTGGCCAGGGCCATTGATGCGGAGCTGAAGAAAAGCGGCGCCGAGAGTGTTTTTCTTGATATAACTCACAGGTCGCCGGAATTTGTAAAGGATCGGTTTCCCAACATATACGAGACCTGTCTTGGGTTCGGCATTGATATAACCAGGGAGCCGATTCCCGTGGTGCCAGCAGCCCATTACATGTGCGGCGGGGTGGTTACAGACAGGTATGGCCAGACGGATATTCGCGGGCTTTTCGCCATTGGGGAAACGGCCTGTACCGGACTGCATGGCGCAAACAGGCTTGCTTCAAATTCGCTCCTTGAGGGGCTTGTAATGGCCCACCAGGCATATGAGCGTATCCGGGCTGAATGGGATGATCTCAGGGCAGAGAAGATGATTCCTGCCCAGCCCTGGGATGCAGGAGGCGCGGTTGACATGGATGAGGCAGTGCTCATATCCCATAACTGGGACGTTATAAGGCGGCTCATGTGGGATTATGTGGGCATTGTCCGCAATGACAGGCGCCTTGCCCTTGCCGGCAGGCGCATAAGGCCCATACTCGAAGAGATAAACCGGCATTACTGGGACTATACCCTGACCCGCGATTTCCTGGAGCTCAGGAACCTGTCAATGGTTGCGGATCTCATAGTAAGGCAGGCTTCCCAGAGAAAAGAGAGCCGTGGAGGGCATTTCAACATGGACTGGCCCCAAAAGGATGACTGGAACTGGCGGCGTGATTCCCTGCTTTGCCGGGATAATGTTCAGACGTGAAGCGCCGTATCGGTTCGCCGGCAAACGCGCTGATGGCCGGATTGCTCTGCATGGCTGTCCTGCTAGCGGTTTTCCTGTTTTTTGCCGGAGACCAGGAAATCGTCCGCCTGTATCATAAATTGTGCTCCCTGTACCACAGGCGTGATGAGTTAAGGGTTTTTGTGCGTTCCCTGGGGCCTGCTGGGGTAGTGGGCTTCATCGCCGTCCAGATACTTCAGATAGTTGTTTCTCCCGTGCCCGGCGAGGCGACCGGCCTTCTGGGGGGCTTCCTTTTTGGCAAGTGGGCCGGATTTGTCTATTCAACGGTTGGGCTTACCGCGGGCTCTGTCCTTGCCTTCCTTATATCACGGCGGTTCAGGAAATTTGTGGTCCCGTGGCTGAGGCGTTCCCCTGCCTATGGCCGTTTTGAGAAGCTTCTGGACCATCAGGGCCTTTTTGTCTGCTTCTTTCTGTTTCTTATGCCCGGTTTCCCAAAGGATTTTCTATGCTATTTTCTTGGGTTGAGCCGCATGCCCCTCCTTGCCTTTGCTGTAATTGCCGGTGTGGGGCGCATTCCCGGTACACTTATGCTTTCGTTCCAGGGGGCCGAGATTTATAACGGAAACCTGGTGGGGCTTGCGGCCCTGGCGGCCATTACTGTGCTGGTCGCAGCGCCCGCCTGGTACTGGCGGGAAACCATCTATGCCTGGGTTGAACAGCATGAAATAGAGGATGACCAGGAATGATAGCCTTCTTTGACTGTTTTTCAGGTGTCAGCGGGGACATGCTGCTTGGCGCGCTGCTTGATGCAGGCTGGCCTGAGAAAGAATTTTTTTCCCTTCCCGGCCTGCTCGGTCTTGATGATGTAAGGCTCGGCTGTAACAGGGTAAGCCGGAATGGAATATCAGGCATTCATGTAACCGTTGAGTCAGGCCAGCCCGGTGAGCCAAGGACCTTGGCTGTTATTGAAAGGCTGCTGCAGGCAGCATCACTGCCCGCAAGGGTAAGGAAAGAAGCAGTCACTGTATTCAGGCTTCTTGCAGAGGCTGAGGCGCGGGTGCATGACTGCGGAGTCGAGGAAGTCCATTTTCATGAGATTGGCGCGGTCGATACAATAATTGATGTAACAGGGGTGTTGCTCGCCCTGTATCAGATGAATATATCTGAATGCCTGTCCTCGCCCCTTCCTGTTTCACGGGGCAGTGTAAAGTGCGCTCACGGGGAGATACCCGTGCCCGCGCCAGCGGTGGGGGCATTGATGCAGGGAGTAACGGTGAACGGAGCCGCTGTCGAGGGAGAGCTCGTAACCCCCACCGGCCTGGCCGTGTTGAAAGTGAAGTGCAGCGGCTTTGGTGTAATGCCCAGCATGGAGGTTCGAAAAACCGGCATGGGTGCTGGCTCCCGGGAGCATGCCGTTTTGCCAAATCTGTTGAGAGTGTGGATTGGCAGGCGGGAGGCGGAGTTTGAAAGCGTATGTGTGCTTACCGCCTGCATGGATGATATGAATCCGGAAGTTTATCCGTATGTCATGGAGCGGCTGCTTGAAGCAGGGGCTCTGGATGTTTACGTGCGCCAGCTGGTGATGAAAAAGGGCAGGCCCGGCTGTGAGCTGGTGGTGCTCGGACCGGCAGGCAGGGAGCATGGGCTATGTTCCATGATGCTGGCCGAGACTTCAACAGCGGGGGTACGAATCAGGCGCGAGGCCAGGATGGTGGTTCCCAGGGAGGCTGTAACCGTGACAACCCCTTACGGAGAGGTCGTGGCCAAACTGCTTGAGCGTCCGGACGGAAGAAGGGAACTGGTCCCAGAATACGAAGAGTGCAGGCGTATTGCCCGGCTGGAAGGCGTGCCCCTTGCAGCTGTCTATCATGCCGTGCGGCAGGGGTGGAAAGGCCGGGAGTGTTCATGAGTACAGGATTGATGTCCCCGGTGTCAATGGCCGGCAATTTTGGCCCTGGTATCTTCCGTCAGGTATGTCTTTCAATTTTTGCAGAACCGTTTTGATGGGGTGGATTATGCGTGGCAGATTGCTGATTGTGGTTTTCCCATGTTTTTTTCTCATGGTTAGCGCCTGTGACATGTCCGGCTTCAGCTCAGAACCAGCACGCAGGATGATCAAGAAAAAGTGCACGATATGCCACAGCAGTAACAGAATTTATGACCAGGCACGAAGTGCAGGAGAGTGGGATCGGGTCGTACTTCGCATGGAACGGCACGGTGCCTTTCTTACTGACAAAGAGAGGGCAATTATATCAAATTACCTGAAAGACGGTTACGGCAGGTAGCAGGCGGTTTGGACATGCAATTGTTACTATTTCGGTGTCTGACCGGATGCCCAGAAAAATAATGGCCCCAAATTTTTTATGTATCTACCCATAATACAAAATTACGTTCTCTTGCTTAGAGAAAAAATAACCTGAATCCGTATGGAACAATTTCAGGCTGTACGGCAAATTGCTCCGGTTGACCGCAAATCCGTTGCGCTCCCTGGCGGATCATAGCCCCGCCATCTGGAATATATATTCAACACTTAGTTCTTGTCTTGTCTTCGTACATCCTTGTATCGGCAAGATGTATCAATTTTTCTATCAGCACATTTGTCTCTTCTGTCTTTTCATGGCCTGCTATCTCGGAAAGACTGGCACATCCAATGGCAAGGGAGACATCGGCCTGGATATTTGCGTGCTTGCTGTCTAAAAATGTCTTTTTAAGGCGTTCTGCAACTGTTTTGGCCCCGTCTGTTCCTTCACGAGGAAGCAATACCAAAAATTCATCTCCACCAAGCCTGCCAAAGACATCGGTTTCCCTGCATTCTTCTATGCAAAGCGACGCTATGTTTTTGAGCAATTCATCCCCTGCCTCATGGCCAAGTCTGTCATTAACCTGTTTAAAATTATTTACATCGATCAAGAGTACACTGACATCATTTTTATAACGCGATGCCTGCCGTATAAATTCTGCTAACCGTTCATAAACATAGCGTCTATTGTAGCAACCTGTAAGAGCATCGGTAATGCTAAGCGTGTAGTACCTTTGCGAGGCTTCTTCAGTCTGCAAGAAGGCATGTCGAAATTTAATGAGATTATAGAGCCTTATCATAAGGTCATATATATTGAACGGGGCATTTAAATAATCAGATGCCCCGCTTTGAAAGGCATTAAATATTGTTAATGGGGTCATCGATGCGGAATAGATTAATACGAGCCTTTCATGGGGCTTTGTTGTAATTTTTTGAAGATTCTTGATAAATTCAACGCCAGACATATTGGGAAGATTGAGATCAACTATGCTAAGCAAAATATGATTTAATCTGAAAAGGGTCAGGGCCTCCTCAGCACTTTTAACCCCGATCACCGGATAGCCCATGACCGAAAGATGTGAGGCGATAACCCGTCTGAAAGTGGTGCTATCTTCAATAATCAGGATGGTTTCCGCATGTTTTTCTATATTACCATCTCTTTTGGGCCCTAATCCTCCTATGTGAAAGCCCCCTTCCTCTATGCCAATCAGTTGCCTCAGGAACTTGACGTGTTCATCTGAAAATTCTTTTTTCAAAAAATAGAGATTAACCCCTGCCTTAAATGCCTTTTCAACAAAGTCATTGTCAAGCTCTGAGGTAAATATGAAAATAGGAAGATAGAATCCCCTTGCCCTCGCCTCCTTGGTAAACTCTATGCCATTCATACCAGGCATATGAAGGTCTGATGTAACGAATTTTATTTCGTGAGGCATTTCATCCAGTATCTCAAGCGCTTTTTCTCCTGAATCTGCCTCTATAAATTTATAGTTTCCAAGTCCTTTCAAAATATTACATATAACCTTTCTTGCAGACGATGAATCATCCGTAACCAGAATATACTCTTTTTCATGAGAATATTCATAAAATATGCGGGCAAATCTGTTTAATACCTCAAGCAACAAGTTTTGACTGAAGGGCTTGGGCAGGACAAATGCCGGCGGTAAGGAGTTCGTCTCCCAGTTTAAGTCTTCTCCCGCAGTCGTTACTATGAAAGGCACTTTTTCAGCGCCTTCCATTGCTGACATTGCATCTGCCAGGGCCTCAGCAGGCTTTCCGTCCGGGAGTGTCCTGTCTGCAAATATTATGTCAATATGCCCCTTTTCTATTGCCCTTAGCACTTCCTCAATGGAATTGAATGTAAATATCATTACTGATGACTCAAGATAATTCCTGATTATGTTGAGAAGAACGCCTTTCGGGACAATAAGCCCCACCCTCAATCCATGAGAAAAGTGCTGCAAAAGGGTCATAATTCACTCCTTTTTCTGGTTGTCATATCCACTCAATTCCTTGAATTGGTGCAACTGTTAAGCCTGAATGAGAGGGACGTGGCGCCATGATACGGGTGGAAAGGGGCACAATTCAAGGCCATAACCCGCATAGAATACACGCTGGCCAATTTTTGCGGCAGGTGCTGGAAATTAACTGCGAATTTTGCAGAACATCTGTGCGCCTTCCTTCATGTTAAAGGTGCCCTGGATTTTCTGTTTCACCTCGAGTATCCGCAGGTCCCTTTTCAGCCGAGTTGTTGCAGGACGGCACCTTGAAATCATATATCCCCCTGCCATCCTTTCCCCTTTTTGATGTTCCATGCGCTCAGGCAGATTTTCGGATTTGCCCTGCTTCTTGCGCCACCGCGCCCTTCTTTCCAATTCTTTGTGACCATTGCCCCCTCGCATTACAGTAGGCTTGGCAACTTTCCTTGCGTGTCTGCCAAATTTGGTGACAATGTTATTGTCACCCATTTGTGCGTTTTTAACAAGACATCAAACCAAGAGAGGCTGACCCGTTGTTTTTTTATTATATTTTTTGATGGTAAACATCAAATAGAATCAGCATGTTATGTAAAAACTTAGATAGAGGCCGGAATGCCTGCCGCCATAAAGGTTTTTCCAATAAATGGTACGCCTGACCGCTGTACAGCTGCGCCTTAAGGGCTTGCTTCATGGCGGCAGACAAATTCTAATGATGAGCAGATACACAGCACCGCAATGGTCAAAATCTGCGTTGATTGCGATTGATACCCAATGTGACACTCTTGACGGATCCCCCTTTTGAGATTCCTGGGCTTCTGCCGTTGAGAGTTTATTGAGAATGGCACTACATTGGTACTGGCTGGTTCCTCATGTAGCCAGCTCTCGCACCGGAATCTCTTCCTTATGCCGGTATTGAATTAGATAGTGAACGGGATTTTCGTGGGGTGGTTTTGGTGGATAATGCCATTTCAGGCTTGTATGAACAAGGACGGCGGGAAGGGTGCGATATTGATGTTGTGTTGATTTCAGCAATCCAAGTTGTTGATGCAGTCAGGGCACAGTCTTGATCAGGCACAACAACATGGGAGCAGTTGACCGCTATACCGCTGTTCAATGCGGCGTGTATCAAATTGCAGCTCCAGAACAGGAAAAGCCCGCATGCTTATGCGGACTTTTCCTGTTCAGAATGGAACATCATCTTCCAGCGGCGGCTCGGGCGGCGGGCCAAGATCATCGGCGCTTGCGCCTGCCGAGGCTCTTTCACCGCGTCCCCCAAGCATGAAGATGTCCCTTGCGACAATCTCGGTGGTCCAGCGCTTGTTGCCGTCCCTGTCTTCCCACGATCTGGTTTTCAGGCGGCCCTCCACATAGACAAGCGTTCCCTTGTTCATGTATTCGCCTGCAATTTCCGCAAGCCTGCGCCAGGCCACCACCCTGTGCCATTCGGTTTCCTCTTCCCACGAATCCCCCCTTTTTATGGGGCTGCTGGTGGCCACGCTGAGGGTGGCTACAGGTGTACCATCCTGTGTGTATCGTATTTCCGGGTCCTGCCCAAGACGTCCTATCAACATTACCTTGTTAAGATCTCTTGCCATTTTTTTTCTCAGGTTTGAATGTTAAATTTTCACCCTTGTCCCGTCTGCCATTTTACCACAACCTTGAATAAGGGCGAGAATTTTTTCAGATTCTCTGCCATGTTTCCGGATGTTTTTCACCCCTCAAAGGCAGCCTCCGCAACTGCGGGGAGGGGATTCAGGGAGCAGGGGCGTGAAACCTTCTGCCTGGAGGATGACCGTATCCCGGACAGGCGCTGCCAGATGCGGCGTCAATCACATCCCTGAAGGCCCTGATTACCCCTGATTCAGGATTTTCGAGCAGGGTGGACAGGCTTCCGTGCCCGGCTATCATGCCCTGCTCCAGCACCAACGCGTTTCCGCACAGCCTGAGTATTTCAAACGGGTCATGACTTACCAGCAGCACCGTTATTCTGTTTTCAGCCGCCAGCCTGGCAATGTAACCGGTAATCTCCTGTTTTATCTCCAGGTCGAGGCCATTGAAGGGTTCATCAAGAAAAAGATAGGAAGGATTTCCCGCAATGGCCCTGGCCAGGGCCAGGCGCTGCTGTTCACCGCCTGAGATGCTGTCGGGATGCCGCAGGGCCAGATGCCTGATACCGCACTGCTCCAGGCACCTTAACGCCCGGGCCTCCATATCCGCGCCATGCCTGCCAAGGGTTACGTTTTCAAGTACAGTGAGGTTTGGCCACAGGGCAAGGTCCTGGAATACCATGGCGATATTCCGCTGCGCCGGTCTTGCAACAATTTTTCCGCCACTGGAAACAAGCTTTCCGTCCAGGAATATCTCGCCCTGGTCCGGGACTTCAAGTCCGGCAAGCAGCCTAAGGAGCGTTGATTTGCCGCTTCCCGACCTGCCAAGGATTCCCCAGGCCTTGCCCGGCGTTATGCTGCACGATATGCCAGAGAGTATGGCCCTGTCGTTGTGGCAAACCGAGACATTCCTGAGTGTAAATCCCCGTTCACTCAAATCCATGCCAGCAGCTCCTGTCTCCCTGTTTCATTCTGTTTCATGGTCTTTCATCCCGGCCGGTTATTTATCCGTTTTGGGGAAAGCCCTCTCTCCAGGGCCATTATTGCGCTTAGAAACAACGCCGCGGCTGCAATATATACAAGGCTCAACTGGGCGGTAAGGCCCGCCGGGGCGTTGGCCATTACTGTAAATATGGCCAGGGGCAGGTTCTGGGCGCCAGGCGGATGAAGCAGCAGGACCGTGCCGGCATCAGCGGCCGAGAGGAGAAAGCCGGTCAAAAAAGAGACCGCCATTATGCGAAGCAGCGCCGTTCCGGTGACCTTCCTTGTGTAAAGCCAGAAATCCACCCCCTGCATTTCTGCCGCATAGACCCAGGATGGGGGCATTGATGCAAAAAAACGGGCTCCTGCAAGGGCTGCAAAGGGAAAAAGCCGCAAGCCCTGAACAATGCAGACCGACACACCTCCCCGGAAAAGCAAGTCAGCCCAGGCAGGCGCATGAGCCGCCGCGGCTGCAAAGCCCAGGGCCCCCAGCGCGGGAGGCAGGGCAATGATAACGGCCATGAAGCAGAAGCCCGCCACGCGGTATTTGTTGAAACGCCCCATAAAAAAAACCGCCAGAATACCCATGAAAGCTGCCAGCAGCCCTGCTCCTCCGGCATAAAACAGCGTGTTGCCCAGCGTTCTTGCAACAGTATTAACAACCTGGGGATAAAACGGCGAGGAAAAGGCTGGCCCCACCAGACCGGCACAGGGAAGCAGCACAAAAATCGCCGCTGCAGCCACATGAAATACCAGGGCGGCAAAGGACATGCCACGATGATGGATCCGGTCGAGCTTTCCCGGAACGGAAACAAGCAGGGTTGCCGGAGAACTGCCGGCAAATACCATGGCCGCGCCCATGACAACCATAACCCCGGACGCAAGAAGCAGACTCTGAAGGGCGGCCAGTTTAAGGTTATAAAGTGCTGAAAAACTGAGCAGTATTTCCGATACGGCACTTTTCACCCCAAGTGCCATTGCAGGCCCTGGCACTGAAAGCGTCAGGCACGCCGCAAGGCATGCGGCCAGAAGGGAAACGGGAAATACCTGGCGCGCCACAAGACGGAGCAGCGTTTTTTCACCGCCGGCGAGCCTGGCTGCAAGGCACTGGCTGTTGCCAATGGAGTTGCAGGCCATGATGGTGCCAAGCATTACCAGGGGAACCCCGGTTATGGCGGTGATTGACACCATGCCTGACCAGCCGGAAAACAGGAAGGATGCGCCGGGATGCCACCTGCACAGATTCCTGAAGCCAACGGCCCAGAGTAGCGGAGGCGCCACAAGTGGCAGCAGCATGACAAATCTGAAAAGAGCAGCCAGGCCGAAACGGTAAAGACATTGCGTAATTCCGGCAAAACCGCCAACCAAAAGGGAAACAAGCCCGCCAGCGGCAGCAGTGGCCATGCTCCTTGCGGCAAGCGGGGCAAAGGACCGGGCAGCTTTCAATGCCGGGAGATCCGGTCCTTGAAACAGTGTCAAAAACAGGGGGAGCGCCGGGAGCATTGCTACAACAATCAGGGCCGCAAGACCTGCCGGGCGCCAGCGGCCGGGCCTTTCAAGCAGCAATGCCGAGACACTCATGAATTTGATTCAACCCACTCCTTCAAAAAGCCCTGCATAATGCCGTCAAGGGTCTCGGCAAGGCTTCTGTAATCCACCTTCATTGCCTTTATATCCGAAAGAGGGGGATAGACAGCCGGCCCCTTTATGCCCTTGCGAAGTGGTATCTGGGCAGCCATGCTTGCCGCAAGCATCTCCTCGGTCTCGGGCCCAAGCAGGAAATCTATAAATTTCCTTGCCTCCTCTTCATGGGGCGCGCCCTTTATCAGAACGGCGCAGTTGGGAACAAGCAACGTTCCCATGCCGTCCTGATCGGGAAAGACAAAACCGACCGGCAGGTTTTCGGACAGGGCCACGTTAATATCGTCGGTGTCGGTGAGCCCCGCCAGGCAATCCCCAGCGGCAACGCTGTCTTTAACATCACCGTTTGAGCCCAGAATCATGCCGCCGTTTGTGATGAAATCGTTAAAGAATTTCTCTGCTCCCTGGCGGCCAAGCACCTGGAAAAGGGCTGCTGCATGCATGGATGTTGTGCCAAACAGGGGATTGGCCATACACGCCCTGCCCTTCAGGGCAGGACTGTTCAGATCGAAAACCGATGAGAGACGAATCGCGCCGGGAAGCCGTTCGGTATTGTAAATTATAGCCCTGGCCCTGGTGGAAAACGAGGTCCAGTAGCCATCCGGGTCTGAGTATTCAGGAGGAAGGCCCCGGGAGGCAGGCGAAATGTAGGGGGCCGAAACCCCCTTTTTGGCCAGAACCGCGGCCCTGACCGGATCGCCACTCCAGAACACATCAGCAACAGGACGCTGTTTTTCCGCAATAAGACGGTTAAGCAGGCCGGTGCTTTTCGTCTCCTCCGTATCGGTGACAAGCCGCACCCGGATTCCAGTCTCCTCTTCAAAACGCGCGGCCACAGGCCGTGCGAAAATATCATCAACCGATGTATAGACTATTACCTGTCTGTCACCACCCTTGTTACAGGACGCCAGAGGGAGAAAAAGAAGCAGCGTCCAGAAAAGCACTGTTTTCTTCATGGCCGGTTCCTGCTACCTGGGCTTTATAATCAAATTGTCAAATGATGATGCGGCGTCCGCCTTGGTCCATAACCCTACGCCTCCGGCACCGGGAAAGGTGGTGTCATGCACATCAATAAGCTTGTGGCCATTGACCCAGCCGGTGATATGATCGTCATTTACCGTTATGCGCAGTGAAAACCACATGCCCTTCCTTATTCCATTAACATCGGCGCTTGCAAGCATTATCCTCCGGCCCCTTTTCACATAATAGAGCCTGAAATTGTCTTCAAGGGGATTAAGCCTTGCAACATAATAGTTTTTCCGGTCGATCACCCTCCAGACAGGGCCTCCTCCCTGATCGATATGTCCGGAATCCGCCCTTGCCATAACCTCAATGGTGCCGTTTCGGAAGGTGATGTTTTTTTTCCAGCACAGGTTGAACTGTCCGCCAGAAGGGGCCTTTATGGAGGTAATCCTGAGTACATT